>NZ_NRQV01000023.1:0-72049 GCF_004119505.1 Flavobacterium sp. YO64
CAAAAGTGGTTACAGTAAATCATATTTCAAACGCTCTCGGAATTATCAATCCGATTAAATATATTATCGACAAAGCACACGCTGTTGGTTCTGCAGTTTTGATTGACGGCGCGCAGGCTGTTCCGCATTTAAAACCTGATGTTCAGGAATTAGATTGTGATTTTTATGCTTTTTCAGGACATAAAATGTGCGGTCCAACTGGAACTGGAATTTTGTATGGAAAAGAAGAATGGCTGAACAAACTTCCTCCTTATCAAGGCGGCGGCGAAATGATTAAAGAAGTAACTTTCGAGAAAACTACTTATGCTGATCTTCCTCATAAATTTGAAGCCGGAACACCAAATATTGCCGGCGGAATTGTTTTAGGAACTGCTATTGATTATTTAAACAATATTGGTTTCGAAAATATTCAGGAATATGAGCACGAACTTTTAGAGTACGCTACAAAGCGTTTATCTGAGATTGAAGGCTTAAGAATCTACGGAACTGGAAAGAATAAAGCATCTGTGGTTTCATTTAATATAGATGGAATTCATCCTTATGATATTGGTTCGATTATCGACAAATTAGGAATTGCAGTTAGAACCGGACACCATTGTGCGCAGCCAATTATGAATTTCTTCTGTATTCCGGGAACAATTCGTGCTTCTTTTTCTTTTTACAACACCAAAGAGGAAATTGATCTAATGGTTGATGCAGTTAAGAAAGCGCAAACTATGCTGAGCTAAAAACCTTTTATATGAGAATATTATCTTTTTTACTCTTAACTATTTTTATTGGAACGAGCTGTTCTAGTCAAAAAAATGCAGATATGACCAAAACGCAATTGGAATACACTGCCGTTTCAAGAGGAATTTACAAGAAGATAATTGTTCAAAATAAAACAGCAACAGTTACTAACGGCAGAAATACGGAAGCGGTAGAAATAAAAATTGATGAGGCAAAATGGAAACAAATTGCAACTGAATTTTCGAAAATAAATTTAGAAAATATTCCAAATTTGAAAGCTCCAACAGAAAAACGTTTTTACGACGGTGCCGCGATTGGAAATTTAAAAGTAACTCAAAATCAAAAAACCTACGAAACAAAAGGTTTCGACAATGGTTTTCCTCCAAAGGAAATAGAAAAACTGGTTAATTTACTGATTGATTTTGCTAAAGAATAATTATGACAATAAAAGAAATTCAAAACGAAATAATAGACGAATTTTCGATGTTCGACGACTGGATGCAGCGTTATGAGTACATCATCGAACTAGGAAAAAGTCTTCCATTAATTAAAGAAGAATACAAAACCGACGAGAATTTAATCAAAGGATGTCAGTCTAAAGTTTGGCTTCAAGGCGAACAAAAAGATGACAAAATTGTTTTTACGGCTGATAGTGATGCTATTTTAACAAAAGGAATAATTGCGATTTTAATTCGTGCTTTTTCGAATCAAAAAGCATCAGACATTATCAATGCGGATACTGATTTTATTGACGAAATTGGATTAAAAGAACATTTATCAGCGACACGTGCCAACGGTTTGGTTTCGATGATCAAAAACATCAAAATGTACGCTTTGGCTTTTGATGCTAAAAATAAAAATTAAATTTCTTTTGCCACGAATTTCACGAATTGACACTAATTTTTAAATTCCGGAAATTTGTGAAATTCGTGGCGAAAAAACAAATAACAAAATGGAACAAGAAATAGACACAAACGAATTAGGAGAATCAATCGTAAAAGTTTTAAAAGGAATTTACGATCCTGAGATTCCTGTTGATATTTATGAATTAGGATTAATTTACGATGTAATGGTAAATACAGATTACGAAGTAAAAATCTTAATGACACTTACATCTCCAAACTGCCCGGTTGCAGAAAGCTTGCCAAGAGAGGTAGAAGAAAAAGTAAAAACTATCGAAAACATCAAAGATGTAGAGGTAGAAATTACTTTTGATCCACCTTGGAGTAAAGATTTAATGAGCGAAGAAGCGAAATTAGAATTAGGAATGCTTTAATATTTGTTTCAGGTTTAAAGTTTTCAAGTTTCAGGTTACGCAACTTGAAACTTGAAACCCTCAAACTTGAAACCATTTTTCACATGGAAGAAATCATCAATAAAGTTGCCAATAGTGCTTTAGAAGTTTTTGATCTTGAGGATTATTATCCAAAAGGAATCCGTACGCAAATTGACATTTCACAATGGCTTTTGGAAGGATTTTTATTGAAAGAAAAAGACTTTAGAGAACACCTTAAAAATCACGATTGGTCACAATACCAAGATCAATATGTTGCTGTGCATTGTAGTACAGACGCTATCGTTCCGGCTTGGGCATTGATTTTAGTAAGCATCCATTTAGCACCTTATGCAAAAAAAGTAGTCAATGGAACTATCGAAGATTTAGATGCTAGTTTATATGAAGAAATCTTAAGTAAAATCGATTATTCAGTTTACAAAAACAAACCTGTCATTGTAAAAGGCTGCTCAAGAAAACCAGTACCAATGCGAGCTTATATTTTAGCAGCAAACAACCTTCAATCCTTTGCCCGAAGTATAATGTACGGTGAAGCTTGCTCTGCAGTCCCTTTGTACAAGGAATCTAAGAAATAACTTGCTTTTTCGATCAATTATGCCTTAACCTTTTAAGCGTTTTTAGTATATTTGTTAATACACTTAAACTAAATAACCATGAGAAAGCTGACGTTATTACTCTTCATTTTAGCGAACTTTACTTTTGTTCAGGCACAAAATTCAGAAAAAGAATTAATTCAAAATACCGAAAAAGCGGTAAAAAAAATAAACGATACTATTGAGGAAGATGGCTGGAAAGCAAAAGGAACTGTGTCTCTTTTGCTAAATCAGTCAAGCTTTAACAATTGGATTGCTGGAGGGGAAGACAGTTTTTCTGGAACTTTGGGAATCAACTATGATTTTAATTACAAAAAAGAAGACTTAACTTGGGATAATAAAGTTTTAGCTTCATACGGACTTTTACAAACCAAAAATGCCGATTTTGGAAAAAAGACAGATGACAGATTGGAATTTAATTCCATTGTCGGAAAACGAGCTTTTGGAGAATGGTACTACTCTTATTTCCTAAATTTCAGAACACAATTTACAACTGGCTATGTTTATGGACAGGATGCAAATGGAAAAGAAATCAGAACTGAAAACACCAAATTTATGTCTCCAGGTTATCTTACCACAGATCCTGGTATCTATTGGACCAAAGATGATAATCTTAAAATAAACTTTGCTCCTTTAACTTCAAAATTTACATTTGTTGACAGCGCATATACTTCTGGAATAGATCAAGCAACAGGATTACCTTATGTTGATGGTGCTTATTTTGGTGTAGATGCTAACAAAAGTATGCGTTACGAATTAGGTTTTTATGCCTCTGTTTACTATAAGCTGGCAATAATGACCAATGTAACTGCCGAAAATACTTTAAATCTTTACTCTAATTATTTAGAAGATCCACAAAATGTAGACATCAATTACTCTCTGAATATTGTTATGAAAATCAATAAATTCCTATCGGCAAACTTATCTTTCCAAGCGATTTATGATGATAATGCTTTTCAAGGATTTCAAACTAGAGAAGTATTTGGTTTAGGAGTTAATTTTGGTTTTTAATTTAAACTGCAAACCGCTTAATTTTACCACAGAGAGCGCTGACTAAAGCATCTCAAAAAACACAAAGTTCGTAAAGCTAAATATCTATATAGCTTTACGAACTTTATGTTTTAATAAAAGACCGTTTATAAGAATTTAACTTATTCTTGTTCTTCTTTTTCAACTGCATCCTTATAATCTGGATACAAAAATTTATTGTATGGAAATCGCGTTATATGAATCTGACGAACTGCTTCGTACACCATTTCTCTAAATTCTTCAAAATTTTGCTTTTGTGTTGCCGAAATAAACAAAGTATTATTTTCTCCAACATTACTCATCCAAGTTTGTTTCCATTCCTCAAGTGTGTAATGTTTTCTGGTTCTTTCGGTAATCAAATCATCTTCATCGATAGTCAAATGTTTGTAAGCATCAATTTTATTAAAAACCATAATCGTTGGTTTGTCATTGCTTTTGATTTCCTGCAAAGTTTGATTTACAGATTCGATATGATCTTCAAAATCTGGATGAGAAATATCTACAACATGCAAAAGTAAATCAGCTTCACGAACCTCATCAAGTGTACTTTTGAAAGAATCTACTAATTGTGTTGGCAATTTTCTAATGAAACCAACTGTATCAGAAAGTAAAAACGGTAAATTTTTAATTACCACTTTTCTAACCGTTGTATCTAAAGTTGCAAACAATTTGTTTTCGACAAAAACATCACTTTTACCAATAGCATTCATCAAAGTCGATTTTCCAACGTTTGTATATCCAACTAAAGCCACACGAACCATTGCTCCGCGATTACTTCTTTGAATACTCATTTGTTTGTCGATCGTTTTGATCTTATCTTTCAAAAGTGAAATACGGTCACGCACAATACGTCTATCAGTTTCAATCTCTGTTTCACCAGGACCACGCATTCCAATTCCCCCTTTTTGACGCTCAAGGTGCGTCCATAAACCAGAAAGTCTTGGTAATAAATATTGGCATTGCGCCAACTCTACCTGAGTTCTTGCGTACGAAGTTTCGGCTCTCTGTGCAAAAATATCCAGAATCAAATTGGTCCTGTCAAGAATTTTACAATCAATAATTCTTGAAATATTCTTTTGTTGAGATGGCGATAATTCGTCATCAAAAATTAAAGTCGATATATTGTTTTCTTTTACAAAAAGATGGATTTCATCTATTTTTCCTGTACCAACAAATGTCTTGGGATTTGGACGCTCCATTTTTTGCGAAAAACGTTTTATAACTTCACCACCAGCGGTAAAAGTCAAAAACTCTAATTCGTCCAAATATTCGTTAAGTTTTTCCTCACTTTGATTTTGAGTTATAATACCAACAATGGCGGTTCTCTCAAAATTTATAACTTCTTTTTCTAACATAGCTTTGAATAAGTTGCAAATTTAATGATTTGCCTGCTACTTACAATTATAGAATTAGGTTTTTAAATTGTATTTAAAAAGATAAGCCATTTATAAACTATGTTTTACAAAGGATTTTCTTTTATAAAACTTGTTTCCAAATGGCTTAAAAATGATTTTAAACGTATTTATTCGTAAATAAAGGTTTTCTCTGTTTTTACAATTCCGTTTTCTTCAATTTGCGAACACGAAATTGGAAAATTTAATTTGTTGTATTTATATTTTCTGCTTACAGCAACTAATACAGTAGATGATGGACTAAAATTCATTTCGTTGTTGTATGAAATCGACTCAAAACTAAACTCATCTTCATGATAAGAAATCATTGGAACGATTACTTTATAATTATCACCAAACAAGCTTTGTACAATTAACTGATCGACAGATTTTTTATCATCATATGTGTATGATTTAGAAATTTTATCTCCAACTAATCCTTTATGCTTAGACACATTATCGTTTACATAAACATATTCAATTTTTCCGATGATTGCCTTGTTTCGATCGCGAGAAGTACGTCTTACAATAATTCCGTTTTCTACAATATATTCAATATCATCAACTAAGTTTTGGTGATTAGTGCTTTTTTTAGTAGTTACTTTAACTCGAGCTCCTTCGTATACAAAAGTGACCACTTTAGTTATATAGTCAGGTCCTTCTTGATATTTTTTTACAAATTTGGTAATGTTATTATCGGCATTATAAGTGTAATTAATAACTTCTTTCCAGTCGCTGCCCACTTTGTCTTTAACTGTCATATCAAGCAGACCATTTTTATTATAAAAAAAATGCTGAATAACGTCTGATGTGGTAATTGTTTGAAGTTTACCGTCTTTAAATACAACTGTCTTGTTTACAATTTCACCGTCTTTTGAGTTCTGGTAATTTGTTTTTACAATGTTTATTTGCTTTAATTTTACAGGAGTATCGTCCTGACTATGTGCTAAGAAAGGAAACACCATCATTATGATGGCAATAAAGTAGATTTTCATTTTGTTTTTGTATTGATTTGGGATGACCAAAATACAAAATTCTACTAAAATTTAACACTTTAAAACTTAAAAAAGGTCAAAATACTCTTCTGCAGATTAAAACTAAATTTTGAATTCTCTTTTACTTTTCTCCAAAAATCTTTACATCATCAACCATAAAAGCACCATTAAGCGTTTTGTCTTTTCCAGATCCTACATATCTAAAACCGATATAAATATTTCCTGAATAAGATGATAAATCGATACCGCCTGAACTTATAAATTGGCGTGCAGGAGTTGAAAGCGCCGGAACCTTTGCATCCAGTTTTGTCCATTTTGCTTTGGTAACATTTGAACCATCAAAATTTGTTGAAACGTAAACTTCAAGTGTATTTAGAGGCGAATCAACCTTTAAATCATGTTGTGCGCTTCTAAAAGATAATATCGCATTCTTATATCCGGTCAAATTAATTTTTGGAGAAACCAGCCAGGCAATATTTTCTGCAGCTGTTGTGCTTGTCGTATTAAACTCGGCATAACCATTTCCTGCATAAACGATACTTTTCCATAATTTTGTTGCTTTTTCTACAATATTACTCCAACCTGGAAGTGCAAAATTGACATTGTTTTTAACTGTTTGAAAATCTTCTGAGAAAAAGGGAGTATTTCTTTTCCCATTCATTACAACATCATTTTCTGATCGTACCATCAATTGATAATCTGAACCAAATTTGGTTAGAATCCCTCTAACTTTTCCACTTCCCTCTGGTACAAAATGATCTGCAAATTTTGCATAACTACTTGTTCTAAATATAATTTGATTTCCCGTTTTATCACGCAGGTTCCAATTTGTTGATCCTCCTACATTATTTGATTCTTCAAAATAATGACGATCAAGAGCAGCTTCTGTAAATTCTACATCATTGAACTCAACTAATGTATTTAATTTACTGTCAACAAGTGCTTCTTCTATAGAAAGTGACTCTACTAATTGATTTTCATCAATTATAGTACACGAGGCATTTAATACATTCTTAAAGTCATTCTGAGAAATTCTGCCAATTGCAGGATCTCCTGAATTGCTAACGTATAAACTTCCCATTCTTAAACCTCCATAATACAAATCCGTGAATTGATTTTTGAGTTTCACATAAACTTTGTTCCCCAAACGATAATCAATATAAGTATTAGAAACATCAACTGGAACACTAAACCCCACTGCAGGGCTGTTAGCTGTTGCTTTTGTTTGCAATGAAATAGTTTTAAAAAAGTTCCCTCCTTCGTCACTCGATACTACATAAGCTTCAATAATATCATCATATAAATATTGCTTTGCCGCACTGCTCGAAAGTTCGTACACTTTTTCGACTGTTTTATTTACTGTAAAATCTGGTTGTGTACAAACTAGTTTTGGGATTTCAACTTCGGTGCTGCAGCCGAAAACAAATAGCAATAATGACGCAAAAAATGAGTTTAGGATTATATTTTTCATGATAAATAAATTTTCGTTTATAAACCGATTGTGAGATTTAAGAAATAAGTTCTGCCGTAACCATAATAATGTTTTGGTCCAAAAGAAGGCGTTCCACTGGATACATCTTGGTTTAAGGCTCTAAAGTTTGCATTCCGCGCCTGCTCAAAACCGCCAGTTTTATATATTGAATTCAAAACATTATTAACGCTGGCAAAAAGTCCAATATATTTTTTATGAACCCTCCAAGATTTTCCGCCATTAACATTTAATAAGCTTACAGGATCAAACTTTTCTTGTTTTAATAATTCATTTCCTCTTTCAGAGGTTGCTTCAGGAAAAGAAAATCCATTTGCGGGATTAATGTAGAACTGAGAAGTTCGAGAAATTGGAGAAACATCAATATAATTATCTGTCAAATAATTTATATTAGTTCCAATCCACCAGAATTTAGGATCACGATATTCTAAACCAACTGAAAGGGCGCTTTGAGGTGTTCCAGATTGTTTGTAGTTTTTAAGATAGGCGGAGCCAAAGTCAAAAGTAGTTTGTGCACCATCTTTTGCTGCATTTGCATCATTTGTAATCGATACATTTGGATTACTGCTGTAAATATAATTACCGTAAGCGGCACTTAACGTTGTTTTTAATGTTGATGAGATTTGATATTCAAAACTCAGTTCTGCTCCAGTATTTTTCTTATCTAAATGTGTTAAAGTCTGGCTTACAAAAGCATCTGTTGCATCATAGCCTGCGCCATTATCAAAAATTCCTTCGGCATAAAAAAAAGACGTTTTTGACGTGTTTTTAATTAAAGTGTAAAAAGCTGTTAATCGTATTTTAAGCTTAGGAGAACTATACACATAATTGGCTTCGGCACTGCTTATATTCTCACTTTCTATTCCATTTACTATATTATTATTTAAACGTGAATTTGAAAATGTATTTCGAAGAGACGGCGCTCTTGTAAGATGTGCTCCATTAAAAAACAACCATTGTTTTCCCGAAATTTTATAGGTGAAGCCTCCTTTGAAACCAAAATTCTCAAAATTTATTTTCTCACTTTTTCCTAAAGATGTCGTGGCATAAATTCCGTTTTGATATAATCCTTCTCTTTGATAATTGGATACCGAATACGATTGTGCCAAATAAAACTCGGTTTTATTATAAGAAAATTTAAACTGTGTAAAGGCATCGATTGTATTGGCTAAAAAATTATAATTATAACCAAAAACGTCTCCCTCTTTTACCTGTCTATTTGGGTTCTGTAAGTCAGATTGAGAAAAATCTCCTTTGTAAAATGGATCAATATCTTCAAAATATTTTCCGCCGAGAAGATCTAGTAAATATTGAAAATTATGCGATTTTAAATTCCGATACGTAACTCCTCCATCAAAAGAAATATTTGAAGTAATCTGGGTATTTAGATTAGAATTTGCTGCAAAAGTTTTATCATCTGTTCTGTCTTCGTATAGAATATAATGACTTTGTGCCGGCTCGTAGCCATTTTCTCCTAGTTTTTGATTTGCCAAATACATGGCATTCCAATCTATTTGGGAATTTGCCAAAAATATGTTTTTACTTTTCTCAGCATTTTCATAATCTGGAGTAAATTCACCTGAAAACTCTCCTTTATCTTTTGCATAAAGTGAACTAAAATAACTTGGCATTTTTCTATAATAAACTGGATCGGGACTATCTGCATTTTGATAATCAATTGTACTGTTTCCAACTTTCCCAAATTGATACATAAGACTCGAATTCAGGTTTGTTTTTTCATCTATTTTAAAATAATGATTAAGCATAAAAAGAGGTTCTTCAACCTTTTTCACTCTTGCATTTCGCTTTTTCCCATTCTGAAATCCCCAATACGAATTGTATGTTTCACCCATTAAACTAGTTACTTCGGCTGTATTTGGAGAATTTTTCCCGCGAGAATTTGGCGTATAAAACCCTGTAAAATTGAGAGAATGTTTATTATTTAATTTCTTTTCGACGCTCATAAAAAAAGAATCGGCATCAAAATTTGTTCCTTCAAAATAGCCTTCGTCTGCCCATCTTTTACCTGCTGAAACCACATAAGCCCAGCCCGAAGAACTCATTCCTGAAGCATACGTTGCAATTGCTCGTAAACTATAAGTTGTATTACTTCCTGAAAAGGTCAGCTGTGATCCTTTTCGATAAAGGGAAGCTCGTGTAAAAATCTGCTGCGTTCCTAGAATACCTCCAAAAGTATAATTTGAAGCTGCTGTTCCAATCGAAAAATCCTGATTGCGAAGTACGTTATTTAATCCGCCCCAATTGTTCCATTGCGGTCTGCCGTCATAGATTTTATTCATTGTCATTCCGTTTAGCATCATGGTGCCATTTTCGCTGTCTAGACCACGAATCCTAAATCTTGCCTGGCTCCAATTAAATGCTGAAGCCTGCATAAAAGCATCTTTTGAAGATTGCAAAAGCCCCGAAGTCATTTCGGATGAACTATTATCATCAGATAAATCGCTGTCTAATAAAGTTATCAATGCGGCTGGAACTTCATCTGAATAAATATCTTCTAACTGTAATACGCCGAGATATATAATCTGACCAAAATTTGAATTAATTTTCAGAAGCAAGTCTTTGCAGTCTTGGCTGTGAATCAAAAGTAGCTGCTCTCCCTCTATAGAAGAATGCAGTTCAAATTTGCCGCTTTTTGAAGTAAGTTTTGTTATAGAAGAATTCTGAATGCTTACTACAACATTCTCAAGAGGATTCTGCGTTTTGGCATCAATAACAACTCCTCTAAAGATTGTTTCTTGTGCAAAAGCAAAACTAAAAGACCATAGAATAAAAAAGACAATGTATTTTTTTACCATTAAAAATTCCAATTTACTTTGAAAATTATTTTCGGATATTAATCCTATTCAAAAGATAAAATTGGTTTTTGGAAAAGAGTTTTGTCTTATTGCTAATACAAACAATAGAAAGTTCAAATATAGATAAATTACCTTAAAAAGAAAATAAATTCTTACAAATTTAAAATAATTATGTTTAATCTTTTAGATAATTTTCTAAAAAAAATAAAAATTTAGTGTTACGCTATAAAGTTTGTGAGCAAAAAAGATTATGCTGTAGTTCTAATTTTTGAAACCATAAAAGCAATTAAAACACCAAAAATTCCGATAAAAGCAAAAGAAAACTGAAGTCCGAAATTTTGAGCGATATGCCCAATAACTGGCGGCCCCATTAAAAAACCTAGAAAACTAACACTTGAAACAATTGTTAATGCTTCTCCAGGCGGAACAGTCGGATTTTTTCCAGCCATACTATAAACTGTAGGAACAATAGTTGCAACACCTAAACCAACTGCCATAAAAGCGATAGTACACGGAATAATATAAGGAAGAAAAACTGCTGTAAAAAGTCCAGCAGAAATTAAGATTCCGCTAATTTGCATTACACGTTCACGACCAAATTTATTGATTAATCCGTCGCCTAAAAATCTTCCTCCAGCCATCATAATCATAAATGAAGTATATCCTAAAATAACCAATGGTCCTGGTGCTTTTACTATATCTTTAAAGTAAACACCGCTCCAGTCAAACATTACTCCTTCACTTGCCATACTGCAAAATCCAATAACACCAAGCCAAATTAATGCGCTGTCTGGTTTTGTAAACAGCTTTTTCTTTTCGGCAGTATGTTTGATTTTTTCTTTGGCTTTGACCAAAAATTTAAAATTAAAAGCTACCATTAAAAGTACTATGCCTCCTACTATAATAAAATGATGCAAAGGAGTTAAATTTAAAGCTAACATCCCTAAACCTACTAATGCTCCCGTAAATCCGGCAAAACTCCACATGCCATGAAACGAAGACATGATTGTTTTTTTAAAAAGAACTTCGGTATAAACACCTTGAGTATTAACGGCAATGTTTGCTAAGTTTCCAAATAGTCCAAACAAAAATAAGCCTAACGATAATTGCAAAGCTGATGTCGCCAACCCTAAATTAGCTAAACATAAAACATACATAATTAAAGAGAATACCAAAACACGGTGGCTCCCAAATTTAGTAACCATCTTTCCAGAAAACGGCATGATTATTAACTGCCCCATTGGTAAGGCAAAAAGAATAGAACCTAAATCACCTTCGGTTAAGTGTAAAGCGGTTTTAATATCTGGAATTCTGCTTGCCCAGGTTGCAAAACTTAATCCCATTCCAAAATAAAACATTCCAACAGCAAAACGAATTCGGTTCAGGTAAGAAGCTTTTGCTTCTCTAAAAACTTTCTTGATTTTTCCTTTTGTCTGGAATAATTGTAATGGATTGAAATTTATCAAAATGGATGCTTTTTAAGGTTTGACAGTATAAAAGTACAAAAAAGAGCTTTTATTGACTGCCAAACTCTACTAGTTCTACAAGTTATAACGTTGTAGTTTTATAAGTTGAAGCTATAAAATGTTTTTAACACATAAAAACATTCATTTTTACTAAACTCAAAGAACTATATTGAATGCATTAAAACTTATAAATTAATGGCTTTTTTCTCAGCATTACTTGCAATTGCTGCTTCGATGATCTGCATTACTTTTACACCGTCTTGTGCTGTAACTGGCTCTATTGTATCATTTGATATTGAATTAAAAACGCCATCGAAAAAAGAAAAATAATTTCCTTGAAGAGTTGATACTTTTTCTCGAATCACTTTTCCATTAATTTCAGTATGAATTATTCCTTGTAAATCTTCAGATTCAGTTCCCCATGTTTCTAAATTCGGCTTCTTGCCAATTTTTAATTCATCTTCCTGAACATCACCTCGAGGTTTTAAAAAACTTCCTTTTTTTCCATGAATTGTGTATGCTGGGTTAGCTTCTCTAACAAAAAATCCTGCTTTTAAACGCACTCTAAAATCTTCATAAATCAATAATAAATCAATCCAGTCGTCTACTAAAGAATTCTCTCTTGTAATTCTGATATCTCCAAAAACTGATTTCGGAGAACCAAATAAACAAACAGCCTGATCGATAATATGCGGGCCTAAATCTTTTAGAACTCCGGCTCCGTCATTAGCAGTTTCTTTATGGGCTTTTGGGCTTAATAAGGGGTTGTATCTATCAAAATGAATTTCGGCTTCTACCAACTCTCCTAAAACGCCGTCATGAATTACTTTTTGAACGGTTTTAAAATCGCTGTCCCATCTTCTGTTTTGAAAAACGGCAAGTTTTAATCCCTTTTCTTTTGCAAGCGCAGCAAGTTCTTCGGCTTCGGCAACAGTTGTTGTAAATGCTTTTTCTACAACAGCATGTTTGCCTGCTAAAAGCACTTTTTTTGCATACTCATAATGAGTTCCAACAGGTGTGTTTACAATTACTAAATCGACATCATCTGCTAACAAATCGTCTAGTGAAGGATAACTTTTTACTTCAGGATAGTCTGCCTGAATGAGTTTTTTACTTCTTTCCCAAGATCCCAATAATTCAAAACCGGGATGAATATCTAAAAATGGGGCATGAAAAACTTTCCCTGACATTCCGTACGATAATAGTGCTGTTTTAATTTTTTGCATGTTGTTTTAGTTTTTTTGCCACAGATTAATGTGATTTTTTTTCGCCACAAATTTCACGAATTATCACAAATTATTTTAAGCTTTCGAACGCACCGATTTGTGCAAATTCGTGGCGAAAAAACTCAAAAAAATCCTTTCAATCTGTGCAATCTGTGGCTAAATAAATTATAGTTTAGCTCTTTCGTATTGTTTTGGCCAATGAATATCGTTATTTAATGCTGCAGCAAAATCTAAAGGCAAGTTAGGATTTCTTAATGATGCTCTAGCAAATAAAATTAAATCGGCTTGATCTTTATTAAGAATTTCTTCGGCTTGTTTTGCTTCAGTAATTAAACCTACAGCACCTGTAAGGATGTCTGTTTCTTTTTTAACTTTTTCAGCAAAATGAACTTGATAACCTGGGCCAACTGGAATTTTTTGATGTGAAACCAATCCTCCCGATGAAACATCGATTAAATCTACTCCTTTTTCTTTTAAAATTTTTGAAAGTTTTATAGACTCTTCAATATTCCAGCCGCCATCTGCCCAATCTGTTGCTGAAATTCTAACAATTAAAGGAAAATCTTTTGGCCATTCTGTTTGAACAGCTTCTAAAATTTCAAGTGTAAAACGAATTCTATTTTCAAAACTTCCACCATATTCATCAGTTCTAATATTTGTTAAAGGCGATAAAAATTGATGCAGTAAATATCCGTGTGCTGCATGAATTTCTAAAACTTTATATCCAGCTTCAACTACTCTTTTTGTTGCTGTCTTAAAATCGGTAATTACTTTTTGAATTCCGTTTTTGTCTAAAGCTTCTGGAAGAAATGGTTCGTTATCATGATACGGAATCGCGCTTGGAGCAACAGTCTGCCATCCATCTTGATCGAAATTTAATTTTTTATTTCCAAGCCACGGAGCCGAAACACTTGCTTTTCGTCCTGCATGCGCCAATTGAATTCCTGGAATCGAATTTTGAGAAGTAATAAATTCGGTAATTTGCTTTAGTTTATCAATATGTTCCTCTTTCCAAATTCCAAGATCAGCAGGAGAAATTCTAGCTTCTGGTGAAACTGCTGTAGCTTCCTGAATAATCAATCCAGCACCTCCGCTGGCACGACTTCCTAAATGAACTAAATGCCAATCGTTTGCAAACCCATCAACAGCCGAATACTGACACATTGGCGAAATCGCAATTCTGTTTTTTAAGGTTATACTTTTAATAGTTAAAGAAGAAAATAATTGTGATGCCATATTTGTAACTTTTAATGGTTTTGTGCTACCAATTAAAATGACAGCATCATAAAACGTAAAGTTACGGCATCTTGTTAAAATGAGAAATTTAAATGTTTGTTTATTAACAAACATTTAAAACCTTAAACGTTATCTTGCGGTCTTAAATTAAAATAGAAAACGCTACTTTTGTGCGTTAAATACGAACTAAAAATAAAAAATGGATATAGTTATCAAACTCTCTCAATTTCTATTGAGTTTATCTTTACTTATTATTCTTCATGAATTAGGGCATTTTATCCCTGCAAAATTGTTTAAAACAAGAGTCGAAAAATTTTACTTATTTTTTGATGTTAAATATTCGCTTTTAAAAAAGAAAATTGGCGAAACTGAATATGGAATTGGATGGTTACCGCTTGGAGGTTATGTAAAAATCTCTGGTATGATCGACGAAAGTATGGACAAAGAACAAATGGCTTTGCCTCCACAACCTTGGGAATTTCGTTCTAAGCCGGCTTGGCAGCGTTTGATTATTATGCTTGGCGGTGTTACAGTAAACTTTATCCTGGCTTTTATTATCTATATAGGAATGGCTTTTGCATATGGCGATACTTATATTGCTAATGCAGACTTAAAAGATGGTGTGGCAGTTGAAAATCCTGCAATGATTAAAGCTGGTTTTAAAACTGGTGACAAAATTATTTCTATTGATGGAAAAACTGTTGAGAATTTTGACAAGGATATGAACATGAATATCATCATGGCAAAACATATCTTGATTGAAAGAGACGGGAAACAACAAACTATTACAATGCCTACTGATTTTGTAGATCAGCTTTCTAAAACAGAAAAAGGGTTCCTTGTTGATATAAGAAGACCTTTTGCAGTAGGAAAAGTAACTGAGGATTCTGCTAATCAAAATTTAAAACCAAAAGATTTATTTCTTTCTCTTAACGGACAAAAAATTAAATATTTTGACGAAGTAAAAGCAATTTTAGAAGTAAACAAAGGAAAAACAATTCCTGCTGTTGTTTTACGAGATTTAAAAGAAACACCTATTAGTGTTAAGGTTTCAGAGAAAGGAACATTAGACGTATTGGTTGGTGGTTTAGACATGAAATCATTGGAAAAACTTGGATATTATAAAGTAAGTACAAAAGAATATGGTTTCTTAGAATCTATTCCTGTAGGAATTGAAAAAGGAAAAGATCAATTAGTAGGTTACGGAAAACAATTGAAGATGATTTTTAATCCTGAAACAAAAGCATACAAACAAGTAGGTGGTTTTGCGGCTATTTATAACATTTTTCCAAGTTATTGGAGCTGGGAAACGTTCTGGTCAATCACAGCTTTGTTGTCAATTATGCTTGGAGTAATGAATTTATTGCCAATTCCGGCACTTGATGGTGGTCATGTGATGTTTTTATTATACGAAATGATTAGTGGTAAAAAACCGAGTGATAAATTCCTTGAAAACGCCCAAATGGTTGGGTTCGTACTACTTATAGCGTTGCTTTTGTTCGCAAACGGAAACGATATTTACAAGGCAATTATGAAGTAGAAAAAAAAAATGAGAAAAAGAGTTAAAATATTTTTGAGAAACTAAAAAATCGATTATATTTGCACTCGCTAAAAAGAGCAACAACTTCCTCCTTAGCTCAGTTGGTTAGAGCATCTGACTGTTAATCAGAGGGTCCTTGGTTCGAGCCCAAGAGGGGGAGCAACTTTTTTTAGCAAACATATTTACCTTTAAGGTGATTCCTCCTTAGCTCAGTTGGTTAGAGCATCTGACTGTTAATCAGAGGGTCCTTGGTTCGAGCCCAAGAGGGGGGAGCTTAAAAAAAAGACTATCATTTCGATAGTCTTTTTTTTGTTTAAATACCTTACACTTTATTTTTTAGCGATTTCACTGTTCCCGTTTTTACTTTCAAACAACTTCATCATTTCTTCAGCTTTTTCTATTTCACTTATTGCTTTTAAAGACTGGGCATATCTAAAATAAAATACTGCCTCTAAATTTGACTCAAGATCAATAAGCTTAGAATAATACTTGGCTGCTTCCTCATAATTATCTTCAAAATAAAACTTATCAGCCACTTTTTTAAGCATGTCTACAGATTTGTATCCTTTATCTAAAACATGGGCATAAGTGTTTAAAATATTTATGTTTGCGGAGTTCTCCGTGTACGCTGGCGTAATTACCTCAACTTTTATTGGTTTAATTTTTTGAGACATAGTATCAACAATAGCTTTCGAAGGCAAAATCATCTCTGTTTTTCTAACTTTTGCCTTTTTGTATATTGGAGTAACAGTTCTTGTGTTATTTGGTCCTAGATCGTTTGTATATACCATATCAAGCTTTGAAACTTCATATTTAGTTGTTCTTTTTCCAAATGGCATATTTATTACTTCGACAACCAAATAAGAATCAATAACAAGATCTTCATTTGATTTGCTATCAACTTTTGACTGCGTTTTTCCAGTTCCAGCATGAGCAATAGTCTGCTCTATAGACTGAGCGTAACAACTAAAAGAAAAAACGCATACAATTACTCTAAAAAGCACTGCATTTGTTTTCATGATGAATTGATTTTGATTAAAAGGGTCGTAATACTATATAAAGGTACCGCATTACAAACTTTTTACTTTAATATAACTACAAACTACGTCAAAAAACGTTCAAATGCAGAATCACGCTCAAAAGCAGCAACAAAATAGTACAAAAAAAGCGCTGCAAATTCTATTGCAGCGCTTTCTTATTTTTCAAAAGTTTGAATTAAACTTACACTCCTAACTTCTTAGCAATGTCAGTTGGGATTCCTCCTTTATTTACCATTAAGGCAGTAGTTTTATATTTTACGAAATTTTTGGTTACAAATAAGAAACCTTTATAATCGTTTGTTTCTCCCCAAGAATTTTTTACGATATAATATTCTTTTCCTGTTTGATCTTTTGCAAGACCAATAATGTGCATTCCGTGGTCGTCTGTTGTTGTGTAGTTATCAAACGCAGTTTGACGCATTTCTGGAGTGATTTCCGGTTCTGCTTTTGGTCCGTTAAACATATCTGCTTTTTCTTCGGCTGTCATGTCATCAAATTTCTTTGTTGCAACGTAAGCTACACCATTTTTCCAGCTGAAACTTTTCTCGCTCACATCTGTCGCCCATGCAACTGTATATCCTTTTTTCAAAGCATTGTCAATTACATCTGTCATATCATTTACTTTTACGTTGTAAACTTGATCTAATGACCAGTTGTCTGGCACCATCATAGTTGTTTTTTGGTAATATGGAGATGTTGTAAAAGATGACATTTCGATATACTCGTCTGGATTAATTCCAACTACTTCTTTTGCAAAAGATTGTGGTGTGTAATTTTTTCCTTTATAATTAAAATTATCTGGCACTTTTCCTAAATAAGAATCAATAACAGCTGCATATGCTTTTTGCCAGTTTGGCGTTAATTCACCATTTGGGTTTTTAACTACCGCTGCAAGAACTGCTTCGATTAAAGCTCCCATTTCACCAAATTTATTTTTGTCTGTACCGTAGTTTAATCCTGTATAAACTTCTCTAGGAACAGTTCCGTATTTTTTATACATATTGATTACATCGTGCAAAGCACCGCCATCACCTAAAGAAATCGCTCCATGCATACGAACATAATTCACTCCTTTTTCTACATAAACATTTCTTGCAGAAAAAATTTGTGACAACTCTACTGGTTGTTTTCCTAAACGAATCATTTCTGACTCTAAAAATGAGTTTGTTGAGTAACTCCAGCAAGTTCCTGATGATCCTTGAGATTTTACCGAAGTTGTTCCTAAGTTAATTACTTCAGTGAATTTAAAGTTCTCTTTACTTTTATCACTTGCATTCAACTTTAATGAATTTACCAAAATGTCTTGTGCAAAACAGCTGCTCACACCAACCAAAAATGCTGATGCAACGAAAACTGATTTCATCGTAATTTTATACATAATCAATGATTTAAATAGTTGACTAATTAGTAGTCTGTATTATATTTTTGTTACAAAACAATTAAATATTAAAGTATTTGTGCGAAACACAACTGTTAATTTTTTCTTAATATCTCTTATTATCAAAGTATTTATTACAAAAAGCCTCTATAGAGATGTCTACAGAGGCTTTTGTGTTATATTTTTAAAAAGTAACTTCTTACATATTTTTTTATCTTAACCAATTACTGCCAAAAACAATATAGTAGGCCCAATCTTCCGGACCTCTTGCAACGTCAACTCCCATTCTGAGTTTAAACTTTCTGGCAACTAAGTATCTAAATCCTGTTCCGTAACTATACACTACAGGTTTTGCAAAAGCTTTATCCCAATCATTAAATGCGCTTGCTACGCCGCCAAATCCCATTAAACTCCATCTTCTATACAAATCCCATCGTAATTCTCCTTCGGTTACAATACTGGTTTTTCCTTGATATCGAGCAGCAGGAATTCCTCTTAAATTAATACCTGGACGAAGATAAAAAGGCGGACTTCCAAACGCCTGCTCTCCTTCTATCCTAAGCCCGCCTATTAATTTTTTAGTTAAAGGATAATAACCTATTGCCGATAAATTAACGCGCCAAGCATCATAATCGCTGCCTATTGCATCATCTGACCAAAAAAAGTCTGACTGCAGTCTTATTCCTTTATCTGGTGTAAAGATATTATCGCGTCCATCAAACTGAATAGCAGCTCCAAGCTGACTTACGGTACTTTTAATATCTCCGGGCTGAACAAATGGCGGAGGAATATTTATGTCTGGTAAATTTATTTTAGAATTTAAAAAAAGATATTGCGGCCCAGCACTCCATTTTGCGTTTCTAAACTGCTTTAGCCATTGTGTATAGAAAACAGTAGATCTAAAATTGAGTTTGAATTCCTGATCTTTTCCATTTGGCAGATTGTTTTCGTAAAACGATAAATTCATATCGCCGTAACCTGCCATAACGCGGTATAATATTCGAGAGTTGACTAATGTACCTGAACGAAAAGCTCCTGCCATCCAGCTTTTATTTCCCGTATACATACCAATTCCGCCTGTTATATCTGGATTTATAAACCGCTTTTTTCCGTTTTCATCTATTACTGGCGGGCGTTTTTTAAGAAAAATTGGCACTAGTGCTCCACCTATTCCACCCAAAGCAGGTTCGGTAATAACAGTTGGCACTACAATAAAACCATGTGCATAAATTATATAATCGCTCAAATCAAAAGCTCCATCTAGAGAATCTTTTACACTTATATGCTGTTTTTGTCCTATAATTGTATGACACGAAAAAAGGCAAAATGTAAAAATGAAAATTAATTTCTGAAAAAAAACTCTGTTTTTTATCACTGAATCTGAATAGTTTTTTTTCATTTAAATTAATTTTAAGATTATCGATTTTATAAAAAAACATCAACCATTTAACCTGCAATTAGTTGCTTAAACTATTCTTTTGCAAAGCTGAAGACATGAGCCAATGTTAAAAAAAATGTATTTCCTTGAAATCTGTTTACAGCACCAATCTCTGAAACCCATCGTAATCCTGCTGTAGTTTTGCAGCCAATATGAAAATAATTTACCTCGGCACCTATTGCTCCAACTCTGTCTTTGCTTGGTTCAAGCAGCAGCGTTCCAGCTGGAATTTCATCATGTGATACTTTATACTGTAAATAATAAATTAATCCCGCATTAAGTATTCCTTTTGGAGCGGTTTTCTCTGCATTCATCATATAAAATGTTTTGCCTAAACCACCTTCAATACTTAAAATATCTCCTGTTTTTATATTAGTGTCTTTCTTTTTACCATTCATTTCGTAAGCCGCTAAAGCTGAAAAATGAAACGTTTTTTTATCATTAAAAAACAAGGTTGTTCCTGCCGAAAGTTCATTCATAAACATTCCAAGTCCGCTATTATCACTTGCTCCTAGTTCATATTTTCCAGTTGGAAGATATAATTGATAACTAAAAACAAAATCTGCTCTTTTATTATGCCAGCCTAATTGAATTGGCTGCACAAGCATATCTGTAAAAGAAAAAGAGCTTTTTGAATCGATATAGCTGCCCTGAATAGTATTTGATGCAAAAGCCACTAAGATTGTTGCTCCGTAATTAGCTCCTAAAATTTTAAAATCACTTATATAATTTGCCCCAACACCTGTTAAAAACATATTGATATCTGGATTTGCAATTGATTTATCACCATCAGAATTTCTTAAAGAACCGGCTTCATAAAAATACCCAGGCACATACAAACTCAAAGTATTAGCTGGAGCCTGAGTACCCGACTGTAATCCAGATGAACCTAATATATGTCCGCCTTTAAGTTGTGAATACCCTGAAAAAGAAACAAATAAAAAAAGTAATGTCAGTGTTGATCTTATTTGTCCGTAACTATTAAATTTCGTTGTCATAATCTCTTAATTTAAATTTAGTACTTCTTCAAATTCAATCTAGGCAGATAATTCTTTTTAGTTTGGAGATTGTTTTAAAAAATAGGAAGGTGACTTTTCAGGACTAATTCTGATAACTCTAAAATATTCTGAAGGAGATTTTCCGGTATGCTTAATAAAAGCTCTAAAACAAGTTGTTCGAGATTTAAATCCCGAAGCCCATGCCATTCCTTCTAATGACAAACCCTTCCAATCAGAGTCATTGATTTTTTCTTTAAAAAACTCAATTCTTTTTAAATTAATGTAGTCTTGAAAATGAAGATTAAATTCTGAATTAATTAAATTAGAAAGATTGTTAACTGAAATTCCTGTTTCATCAGCTACATCACGAATCACTAAATCTTTTTTCAAAAAGAGTTTTTTCGCGTCAAATATGCTTTCTAATTTAGTTATATAGATTTGTTTTTTTTCTGGCGTTAACTCCTTAACAATAGGCAATGTGTTTTTTACTTCTCGAGATGCAACAGTAATTAAACCATCCTCAACAAAATCAAGAGTATCTACTGTATTTTTATCATAAAAAATATGAGGTGTAAAATAAAGCCACCCAACAGTAAAAATAAGAACCAATGAAATTAAAACACAGCAGGAAAAATCGATAGTGCCTGCCTTATTGATCAAAAAGAAATGTACGAAAAGAGTTGAAAATAAAAACAAGATCATCAAATTATAAATTCTGATCCATTTTAAGGTCTTTATTTTATGAAGATGATTGCCCTTAAATTTTTCTAAGTCATAATTTAAAATCATCATGGTCTGACAAAAAGCATACATTAGCCAAGTACCTAAACTCAGAATTGAGAAAGGACTGTTGACTTTGGCAGAAACATAAACAATAAAATTACTATCACTATAATTTCCTATCCACACTAAAACTGTCAGCAAAAAGTAAACGACAAATGGTACAAAATGAAGCCAGTCAAATTTTTTAAAAACGATCTCTGGAAACAATATACTTCTAACATATAAAAATGCACTGGGAGCAGCCAGAAAAATAAACGATTTTGTAATCATAAATAAATCTGGAAAGGCCTTAAAAATATTTGCCGATAAATAGAAATTGTAAATACTGACAACCGTCAGGCTGAACAAAAACAATCCTAAGAAAAAACTTTTTGAGTAGTTTCTCTTTGAAAACAGAACCATAAAAGAGGTTGCAAAACCAACCATTGCTGCTATAAAAAAGAAAATTGAAAGTACTATATCGGCCATACGCTTTAAGCTTAATATAATGAATATCTTCCTTTTTTCTTGAGTATCTAAATACTTAAAAAAGGATTACAGTTTACATTTTCATAACAGCTGCACTTGTCCTAAACGAAAAGTACAGCTGTTATAAAAAATAAATTTGAAAGCTATTTTTTTGCTAAGCCGGGAGGAAATCCTGCTAATATTTTTTTAATAGAACTATTAATAAATTCTTCAGGATTATCTGGTTTATTGTCTATTTCGGCATTTCCTATACCTTGCCAAACCAGTTTGTCTGTTTTTGTAGAAACTATATCAATGACTAATGAACCATCAACATAATCATAACTATTAAATGTTGTGTTTGCGCCGCCCATCATTGCACCGCCTCCCCAATATCCATATGGTCGATACATTCCGCCATATCCATAAAAATCTGTATTAGCAGAAACTGAGGTTTTATTTTTTAAGATTGAAACAGCATTTACTTTTAAGTCAGGATTTGAACTTTCAGTAAATCCTTTTGAGATCATTTCAGCACGAATTGCTTTCGTAACTCTGTCAATATTTAGTTGGTTTACTTGACCTTGTTGTATTTTTAAATCATAAACTGCAAAAGTTTTGTATTCACTAAAATTTGCGGCATGATCATAATCGGTTGTAACTTTTACTGTTGGGGAGCAGCTATAAAGTAAGCCCAATACTATCATTGGGATTATGCGAAGATTTGTTCTTTTAATATTCATAGTGTGGTATTTAAATTAATGATTAAATTAGTTTAACTTCAAATTATTAAAATTCCGAAAAATCTGAGAATGAACGTCTATATAACTCTTAAACTGTATGTTACCAATGTTAATTTTTCGTAAACAGCTTATTTTTACACTCTCAAAGATAAATTATTTTATTTAATTTAACATAATTGTTTGCAAAATATTCTTACTTATTTTCACCAAACATTCATTTTCTAAAACAAATTAAATTAGCAGTTGAACCTTTTCTATTTACCTTGTACAACTACATAACTATCTTGGCCGTCTTTTGAAATTGGCTGATAGTAAACATTATTATAAATCATATATTTTTGCCCGTCTATTGTTTTCTCTTCAGATCCTTCTGGCAAATGCGTGACTATAGCCCCTACCGGCGCATTTACTACTTTGTATTTTGAAGTATCTTTAGTATAATAAGTTCCTCCATAGTAATAATAGTCGATACCAGAGACATTAATGGTTACATAGCCTTTGGGCAATTCTGAAATAGTTGCTCCCAACGGTGCTGGAACTACTTTGTAACCGCCTGAATCTTTTACATAATAAACTCCATCATCATAATTGTATTGATTATCCTCAACCGAAATTACAATTGCTGCTGTAGTTAATGTGGCTGCAAAAAAGCCAATCGGATACCATGTTGGCCCCCAATAATAAGGAACAAACGGATGATAGATGTAAGGATACGGCACCGGATAAGGATGAAACGGCGGAGGAGGCAATGGCCTAGGATAAGGATGTGGAGGTATTGGTCGCGGTCCGGGCGGAATTGGACGCGGCCCTGGAGGTATTGGCCTAGGCGTGGGAGGAATTGGCCGTGGTGATGGCGGATGTATGGGCATTGGTCTCGGCATAACTGCATGAGGTGTAAAATGACCAAATCGTTGTGCATTTGCAGATTCTGGAACAATCAGCATTATTACAAATATTATAGCAACAACAAATACTTTTATATGTTTTAGTAAATCTAATTTCATAATGGTAGAATTTTAGATGATTATTTTTTCGTCTCTCTTTCCTTAAGGGGAACTTTTACTGCCTTTGGCGGAGCTGCAAATTCAAACATATAATCGGGGAAATCTGGATTTACAACCCAATCTTTGTATACTGCTTCATATTGAGGTTTGTCTTTGTCATTAGTATAAACTATTACCATTTTTACAGGCAGGAAAAAATCGTCGCTTCCAATCCAGAATTGAAAACTTTTGTTTTTATCTGCTCCTGCAATATGAAAACATTCTTTATCGTCAATAATAGTTTTGCCTAAATAAATTAAATTCCCCTTTTCTGCTTTAAGGTCCTCTAAGAATGTTTCGTAGAAAAAATCGGCAGCAGGAAATTCAATTCCAAATTTTTTGCTGGTTTCATCAATCGTTTCTATAACCGTTTTTGGTGCTGCTGCAGTTGCATAGGTATTATTATCAAAAGAATAATAATATAAACTCTTGCCATTATACCATAAACTTCTGTTTCCTTTATCTCCAGTTGAAGTAATTTTCATTTTATCTGGAAATTTGATCGAAACTTTTTCATTTATCGAATGCTTAATTAATCCCAGACTTTCATTAGAAATATCATAAGTCATTATCGATTTAAAGCTGCATGATTTTATGTATTGCAATGATTCTGTGGTTCTATGCAAAATATAAACTGCTGCAGAATCAATTCTTGTTGTCTGGCTTTGCATTGTAATTGTTATAATAGCAAAACCGATTAAAAACATAATTTTTTTACTCATACTTACAATTATTTAATTAACGAAAATTATATTTCTGCCGAAATAGGCAATCTTCCTTCTTTTACTGCTTCAACCAATTTGTTATAATCCAATTCGTTTTGATGGGCATATGAAATCGAAAATTTTGAAATTGCATTCGCAAATTCATCGTTATTTCCTATATATCCCGACAATATCGATGGATCTCCTGATCTCGCATGAGCTCTTGCAAGCGCCCATCCGCACGCTTTTGCATAATCGGCCATGTTTTCTGCTTTCATTATTTCGATAACAGGTTTTATTTTAGCATCTCTAAGCTGGCGGATATAAAAAAACCTGCCTCTATCATCATTTGTCCATCCTAAAAACATATCTGAAGCCGACTGCATTAACTTTTGCCCCATTACAATTCGTTCTCCCTGATGCTTGTATTTTCCTTTAATTTTTACATTGGGTTCCAAAACACTTTGTCTGGCTTCTTTAAATTGTAAAAAAATAGGTTCTCCAGTTGCGGACATTAATAAACTGATTCCGCAAAGTGTTCCAACACTTCCCACACCAACCACTTTTATCGCAAAGTCATGTATGGTATACCGGCTTAATAAAATCTGTTTATCTTCAGGAAGCGATTCGACATATCGTTTATGAATTAATTTTGCTTCTCTTAAAGTATAGTTTTGATCTGTTCCAGACGGATGATAAATCAATGGCGGATCATCTTTTATTTTTGCCCTGACCCCATCTAGATAAGTCATTTTTGCAAACTCTTTTTCATGTGCGGTAGATTCAGCTGCTTTTTTTATTCGTTTTTGCTGAAACTCTTTTAACTCTTCATCTTTTCCTAATTCAATAAGTTCTGCTAAATCAATATCAGCATACCAAATTTGAAGTGCCGATAATTTACTGTATTCAAGCATGTGTCTTTTATAACTGTCTGCAACATGCCAGGCAAATTCTTTACTTATTTTATTTGAAAATTTCCTCCATTTTCCTGCTATTGCAAAACTTGCAGCGAGTCTTTTAACATCCCATTCCCAAGGACCAGGAAAGGTTTCATCAAAATCATTTATATCAAAGACCAATTTACGTTCTGGAGTTGCAAAACCGCCAAAATTCATTAAATGACAATCACCGCAAAGCTGTAAATGTATTCCGGTATTTGGGGTGTTAACTAAATCTGCGGCCATAATTGCCGCAGCACCTCTATAAAATGCAAAAGGAGATTCAATCATTCTTCGATATCGAATGGGCAGCAAATCTTCAATTCGACCAATGCTGGTTTTTATTAAAATTGCAATAGGATCTTCTCGATCTTCGGGAGCTGACCATTCTTGATGAGAAGAACGAGGCACGTCTTTTCTGATCGCCGTTCCTTTATCGTAGCGTTCTGCTTTTGATGCCAAAGGATCAAATAAGTTCTCGTTGTTATCTGTTTCTTTTTCGGTCATGAGAATTATTACTTAATCAATTCGGGCTGCGGCGCTTTCCATGTTCCTTTTAATATAGATTGATCAGGTCCATAAATACGAATCAAATAATAAAATGCATTTTTTGGAGCGGGAAGCCAATTTGATTCCTTTCCTTTCGGAGATTCATTCTGAATATAAATATTCAAATCTCCATTCGGTTCATATTTCAATCCTGGAGTTCGATCTCCTATTGAATATCTATTTATTGGATTATTAACTAAATATCGACTTGGTAATTCGTATAAAGTTATACTCCAAAAATATTTAGCTGCGGGCGTTTGTCCTTTTGGAAAACGAATAACATATTTGTTTTTTCCTGATAAAATATTATTTACGTTATCCGTTCTTGTCCCAATGTAAATGGCTTCTTCTTTTGTGTTTCCGAATAAACCTGCTGCAGCACCTAGAGCTCTTTTGGTATAATCTCCATTTAGTTCTTCTCTCGTTCCAAACAAATCAGTTGCATTTGTTAGTTTGTTAGCACCATCTTCCAATTCCTTTCCTGCTTCCTTAACACCTTCATTAATCGCTTTTAATACTTCCGGCGAATAATTTTTAGCATCAAATTCTTTTCCTGCAACAATTCCTATTTTAGCAAATTTTGCTCTCAAATCTGTTTCGGAACTGTTTACAGATGCATATTGAAGTAAATTGTTTCCCAAACCTATAAATTCTGCTGAAGCCAAATCAGTTTGCTTAAATGCAGGAAATGGTAAAGTATAATCTTTATGTGCCGGCGCCGTAGTTTTTGAAAATTCATGCCATGGAGTTACTTTATACTGAGCTTGTATTTTTTTTACGTTTTCAATATCTCCAGCTGCCATTTTTAATTCTGTTCGTCCTAATAACGTAACCAAATTAGTTTCAGACTGGATTACTTTATCAATTCCCCTTGGTTTTTCACCTTTCCAATCTGGTCCGACTATTAGATATTTACCTGCTTTATCCCCCGTTGCACGACTTCCTACATAAGCAAAATTGAAGGTATATAAGTCAACAAACTGAAACGAATAATATCGGTTTGAAATAGCGGGTACTTCTAAAACAACAGGTTCATCTGTTAAATCTAAAATTGCCCAAGAATATGGTGTATCATTATTTGGTGTTACCACTGCAGTATCTGCAGGAGTAAAAATTTTATCATAATGTTTAAACTTATTAAAGCCTCCTGCATAATCTGGATAGGTTTTATCTAAAGCATATAAATGCATGGTACGATAATTCATTGCCAAAGGAAAAATATACGTCCAAGCTTCTTTTGCAATAGCTTTTGCCGAATCTGCTGATTTTGTAATGGCAATGTTTGTTGCTGATTCATTTTCAGCACTAACGCTTTCTTTCTTTTTACAAGAAAAAACAGCTAGAAAAACGAATGTTAAAAAGAGGATTTTTTTCATCTTGTATTTTTTTATCTTATTAAATAATTTTCTTATTTCACTTCCTTAATATCATCCATTTTCCAACTTTTATCAAAATATGCGGCAGTTGGTCCGTAAAAACGCATGTAAGTAAACCAGTGTTTTCCTGGTAAAGTCTGAACCCAGTTTTTCTCTTTTCCTGCGGGAGCTTTTGGCCCAAAGTACAAATCAACCGAGCCATCGGCATTTTTGATTAAATCCTTGCGGGAAGATAAATCGGCATTTTGCTGTGGATTATCAATCAGGCAGCGAGTTGCTGTATCGTAAACAGTAATAGACCAAAAATTAACTGCTGGCGGATTTGCAGGAACATTTAAAGTATAGTTTTTAGAGCCGTCCAACCAGTTACCTTCATTGTCAAAGTAAGATCCTAAATAAGCCTGACCCACATTTGGTATTTTGGTCATCATCGCTTTTGAGTAAGTTACAGCTTCATAGAAATAAGAAGTTCTCTCAAAAAATTCATCATAATTGTCAGCACGCTGTGATGGGTCTGAAAGAATCATAACATAATCCCATTGTTTGTCTGGCCAATGTTTTACATCCTTAAAGCGTTTTTCGAATGAATTTGCCATTGCCATTTGTTGTCCTTTTGCTGAAGCGGCAATTAAAATTTTCTTTTGACGTTCATCAGGAGCAAATGGTTTTCCTTTTTCTATTCCGAGATTTCTAAGCCACGCCATAAAAAAACGATCACGCTCTTCTACAGGTTCATTTTGCAAAATAGCATGAAGACGTTCCCAATATGCAATTCCTGTTGGTTGAATTCCGTACCATTTTTTTCCAGTCGGCGGACTAACTATTTTTGTTGGTGTTGGATTTGCTCTTTTATCATAAGGATAAATTTTTACTTGTTTCACAAGTGTTTCGGTAACTTTTGGATCAGGATCTAAAGCTCTAAAACCAAAAAACATATTTACAGTATTGCATGGAACTATAAAATATCCTGCTGGTTTAAAGTCTTTCATGGTTGGCGGTACTAATATATATTTTCCGCCTTTTCCTTTATCAGGTCCCATTTCTCCGATTGTTGCCTGTTCTCTTTGCCAAAAATCTCCCAATCCTCCAGCAGTACGACCCGCAGGCATTTCAATAACTGTTGGTCCATTTGCAGCAAGATCAATAAATGACATGATATAAGGAGTTGTTGCATTTGCAGTAAGAATTCCCAAACGATCATTATAGGAATTATAAAATACAAGATCGTTACTTGATGCTTTAAATGTTTTATAATGCTGTTGCTGCCATTCGGCGAAAGCTACAATTGGAAGTCCCCACAAATAACATTGCGTTGCTTGTTGAAAATCCATTTCGTCAAACAATTTCGGAATTGATTCTTTGGAAGGTAATTCTCCATCCATTGTTATCTCAATTCCAGATGATGAAGCAGAAGTTGAATCCGCATTTTCTGCTTTTTCATTTTTAGTTGTAGACTGCGTACAGCTCACTAAAAAGCTACTTAATATAATTGAGTAAATTTTTATTTTCATGTCTGTTTTTTTTACAATGGAAAATTTTTAAAAACTATTTTAAGATCCCGGGAATATAAATGCTACAACCGCTCTAAGTCCCCAATCTGGTCTTATCGCTGAATGGCCGACAATTGGAATTAAAGGCATAACAGCAAATTGCATGGTCTGACCTCCTAATTTTGTAATTGCACCAACATTTGGACTCACTGTAATAAGAGTTGTATTTCCTTGCCAGTTTTGCGTGATTTCTGAAGTAAAACCTAAACTTGCCCCACTTTTATAACTATGGGTTAGAAATATTTGTGTGTAAAACTGATTAAAATCTGCTCTATCCGCATTTCCTGCTACAGACCAAATTTGATTGGCTAAAAAACCTATAGAAAGTCCTTTTCCTTGATGCATTACCAAAACGCTGGGTCCTATGCCGAATTTTTCTGTTCCTAGAAATTTTTCGGTGGCGGTTGGTACTAAAAAAGCAGGACCAACTCCTAAGATAATTCCTTTAGTTTTAGGAGCAAAAAAGGCTGTTACAGTTGCATCACTTAAACCAAACTCATGTGTATTTTCTCCCGTAACATCCTGCTGATCTACAACTGGAAGAATATAACGGGTAATTAAATTAAGATTTTCACTTAATTTAAAAGGAACAACGGGCTGTATATTGATTTGATATTTTGATCCATTATAAGGACCAATCCCATAAGTAAGATTATTTTGCAGCGGAACACTAATTAAACTCGCAACAGGATTTGCCATTTTATCAGCAAGTTCTTGAGCACTTGATCCGGCTTTTGATTCTTCTTGTGCAAATACAGCTAAAGTTGAAAGAAAAAAAATAGCACCGAATACTATTTTAGTCGTGGTATTTGAGATTATAGATTTCATAGTGGTATTTCTTTTAAAAAGATTTTTAATCATTCAAAGCATACAGCTTTTAAATTAAAAAGCTGTATCGCTTTAAAAACCAACCAAAACCAATTTTATTTGTCTGCAAAAACTTTTTTCCAATCGTCTTTCATGCTTATAACATGATATTTGTATTTTGCAGCGGTATTTAATGACAAATTATCTTTTTCCTGATAATTGTACTCTCTAATAGAATCATTATGGTTTACAATTAATTGAAAAGATGGGTATTTATTTCCTGAAGAATATCTAAGCATAGCAAGATCACCAGCTCCGCCTTCATTTCCGCAGGCAAAAACAGGTCGTTGACCAATATGCAATTGTATTCCAACAGGTTTTCCTTCTTTATCATTAAAATGATCTAAAGCTGGTTCTCTTAAAACTGCATTTTTAGCATCATCAAATTTATATTTGAAAGAAGTTCCAACTACTTGATCTTTTGGGATTCCGTAAAAATCTTGAGATATTGCTCTCACAACTTCAACCGTTCCACCTGTTACAATGAAAGTTTTGAAACCATTTGCACGCAAATAATTTAAAAGCTCCAATTGAGGCTGGTATCTGATTTGTTTTAGCGGAACATTTTTACCAGGATATTGGGCACCAGCAAAAAACTCTTTTGTTGATGCTTCAAACTCATCTTCGGTCATGCCTGTATGAGTTGCAGCAACTAACTCTATAAGAGCTTTATCTCCTCCTTTTTCGAAGAAAGTTTTATCTTTTTCTACTACGGCCTTAAAAGGCTGTTTTTGGGCTAAAGCCGGATTAGCTTCAACCATTTTTTTCACACGATAAAAAGCAAATAATTCCTGAACATATGGTTTTTCAGCCCAAAGTGTTCCATCGTTATCAAATGTGGCAATTCTACTTTCTATCGGAATAAAGTCTGGGCTTCCCTCTTTGGTTACTTTTTCAACATAAGCGATAATGTCTTTTTTTAAAGTTCCGTCGTTCCAGCTTGGCAATGGATCACCGCTAGTTGCAATAGTTTCAGTACTCTCTTTTGGATTTGCAGTTGTATTTTCTTCTGATTTATTTTTACAAGAAACAAACAAAAATAAAAATAGAGCTGCGAGATATAATTTCCTATACATAATGTGAGTCATTAAATAGCAAAGCCCAAATTATTAGAATAACTCAGGCTTTACTTAAGATTATTACTTTATTTTTTCTTTTTGGATGTAGTTTCCGCTTCTTCTTTTACTTTAGGAAGAACATTTTTCTCAATGTATTTTTGAGCCTTAATGTCTTTCATAGCCTCTTCCATAATCGTATAAGCAGAGAAACTTGGCGGTATTGATCTTGGAGGATACTCTTTAAATGTTTCGGCAAATACTCCCACATCATTTATAGCCCCATACACCAATTGAACGTGATTCATTACCCAATCCCAATACGTATTAGAAGTGAAATCGGCTCTTTCAAAAGGGTCTTGGTATAAATTGAATATTTTTTGTAAACGAAGTTTGGTAAAAGGTTCTGCCCATACACCAAGTGTACCAGCTAGACGCTGCTCTGCAAAAACATACTTATAATCTCCTTCTCTCAAACCAACCAAAAGACCATCATCGTCTGTATAAAAGAATTTATCTCTAGCACTTTTTTGTGTTTTTCCTAGTAAAAAATTACTTTGATCAAAACCATCTAAATGTACTTTATAGGTTTTACCATTTGCATTGTACCCTTTTAAAAGTTTATTAACGATATCTGGTTCCCCTGCGATAGCAGCAAGAGTAGGAATCCAGTCATTATGGCCCATTAACTCATTAGTTACAGCTCCTGCTTTAATATGCCCTGGCCAGCGAACGATACAAGGTACACGGAAAGCTCCCTCCCAGTTGGTATTTTTTTCTGAACGAAATGGTGTCATTGCGCCATCAGGCCATGTGTTCATATGAGGTCCGTTATCTGTTGAATAAATAACAATTGTATTATCAGCAATTCCTAAATCATCTAAAGTTTTCAAAATACTTCCAATAGTTTCATCGTGCTCAATCATACCATCAATGTATTCACTATCACCATGTGTATATCTTCCTCTATGTTCCGCTCTCACGTGTGTACGAAGGTGCATACGAGTAGCATTAAACCAGCAGAAAAATGGCTTACCTGCCGCATTTTGTCTTTTGATATAATCAATAGCTGCTGCAGAAGTTTCATCATCAACAGTTTCCATTCTTTTTTTAGTAAGAGGTCCTGTATCTTCTATTCTTTGTTTTCCAACTCTTCCAAAACGAGGATCTGTAGTTGCATCATCAACATTTGTTGCTGTACATTTTAAAACTCCTCTTGGTCCAAATTTTTTCAAATATTCAGGATCTTTAGGATAATCTGGCAATTCTGGTTCTTCTTCTGCATTTAAGTGATACAGATTTCCAAAAAATTCATCAAAACCATTTACTGTTGGCAGGTTTTCATTACGGTCTCCAACGTGATTTTTACCAAACTGACCTGTTGCATAACCAAGACTTTTCATAATGCCTCCAATAGATGGATCTAACTGGCTCATACCCATTGGTGCGCCAGGATAACCTACTTTAGTAAGTCCAGTTCTCAGACCGTGTTGTCCTGTTAAAAAAGCGGCACGTCCTGCAGTACAGCTTTGTTCTCCGTAATAATGCAAGAAACGTATTCCTTCATTTGCTAGTTTATCAATATTAGGAGTTGTATACCCCATTAATCCGTCGCTGTAGGCGCTAATATTAGTAGTCCCAATATCATCACCCCAAAGTACCAAAATATTGGGTTTTTTACTGCTTTGCGCACTCATCTGAACTGCTGCAAAGCATGTAAATGCAAACAATGTCATTGCATTTTTAAATTGACTTTTAAACTTGATTTGTTTCATGGTAATTGAATTCGTTAATAATTATGCTTGTCAAGAAGATTAAATAAATTCGTACAAAAATTATTTATAAAAATTAATCAGAAAAAAATATGTTTATTGGTATAAGTCAAGTTTTTTAAATTATTGTGCGTGGGGGAATTTGCAACAAGAATTTTTTAACTTTTTATTAAGCATTTCAAATTTATGCAATAAAACACGAGATGTTTGTGTTTGTACGGTTTTACTTCGTTTCATTTTATAACTTGCAACATCAAAACTGTTTTAATCTGCTACTATTTGTTTCAAATTATAGATTGCAACTTCCAAAAAAGTGCTTAATGAAGCTGTTAGAATGTCATTCTTTTAAATCAGTCTTAAAAAAAAGAGCCTAAATTTCATGCATTTTTAGATTAAATAACTTTGAAATAATATAAATTCTAAGTCGATTTCGTCAAAAAAGTAACTATTTTCAGTTCAAGTAGTCTATTTTGCAACATTAATATGAAAGAAAAAACTTCGAATCAGAAAGTTTTATCCAAAAAAAAAGCCATCAAAATGATGGCTTAATTATATATAGTATGTTTAAAAACTATTCGATTTCAGAAACTCTCATGGTGTTTACCATTCCTTTATCTTTAATTGGCATAGCAGCAAGATTAATCAAATAATCACCTTTTGCAGCATATCCTTTTTCTACAGCAATTTGATTTACATCTGTAACTGTATCATCTGTACTTTCTTCATTATCATAAAAGAATGATTTAACTCCCCATAATAAATTCAATTGTGTTAAGATTCTTCTGTTTGAAGTAAATACTAAAATGTGAGCAGTTGAAGGTCTCCAAGCCGAAATTTGAAAAGCTGTATAGCCGCTGTTTGTTAAAGTACAAATTGCTTTTGCCTCAATTTCATTTGCTAATAAAGCCGCTTGATGGCAAACTGTTTTAGTAACAAAACGTTTTGTTTTGATTTGAGGTGTATTTTGTGGAACGTGAATAAGTTCTGAATTTTCTACTGCCTCACAAATTTGAGTCATTCTTTGAATTACTTGAACTGGGTAATTTCCTGTTGCAGTTTCTCCAGACAACATTACAGCATCTGCTCCGTCCATTACTGAGTTAGCAACGTCATTTACTTCTGCTCTTGTTGGAGTTAAACTTGTAATCATTGTTTCCATCATTTGTGTAGCAACGATAACAGGAATTCTAGCTGTTTTAGCTCTGCGGATCAAATCTTTTTGAACCAATGGTACTTCGTGAGCAGGAAGTTCAACTCCTAAATCTCCACGTGCAACCATTAAACCATCGCAATATGCTACAATTTTATCCATGTTCTCAAGAGCTTCTGGCATTTCAATCTTAGCAATAATTGGAATTTTAACGTCTGAATGTTTAGCGATTAATTCTTGTAAATCTTGTAAATCGCGAGGTGTTTTCACGAATGAAAGTGCAATCCAGTCTACTTTTTGCTCGATTGCAAAAATAGCATCAGCAATATCTTTTTCAGTTAAAGCTGGTAAAGAAATTTTTGTGTTTGGAAGATTTACACCTTTCTTAGATTTTAATTCTCCTCCTTGAATTACTTTAGCAACAACTTCTGTTTTTTTATCTGTAGAAACAATTTCGAAAATAAGTTTACCATCGTCAAGCAAAATACGCTCTCCAACATTTACATCATTTGGAAAATTTTGATATTTCATAAATGCTTTTTGAGCATTTCCTACAATATCTTCTGCAGTTGTAAAAGTGATTTCATCACCATCATTTACAACAGTTCCTTCTTCCATAACCCCAACTCTAAGTTTTGGCCCTTGCAAATCTCCAAGAATTGCTGTGGTATAACCAAACTCTTCGTTAAGTCCTCTAATGATATTAATCTTCTCTTTTACTCCTTCGTAATCAGCATGCGAAAAATTGATTCTAAACACATTAACCCCTGCATCGATCATATCCTTGATAATCTCTCTTGTACTACATGCAGGCCCAAGTGTAGCAACAATTTTGGTTTTCTTATTTGTTAACATTTTTTTTAAAAAATTAGATTGTTTTTTGATTTTATTTTATTGGTATCCACAGCATAAACTGCTGCAATACTTTCTATTGAGTTTAAATGTTGTTGAATTTCTGAAAAATCGACAGCCTCCTCGCTGTTTTCAATTTTCAGGAAAAAATCTACTTTCTTGAATTCAGGAAGTAAATGAATTGTCGTAGAAACCTCACTTGTTTCATTAGAAAACAAATTCTGGAAATCATTTGTACTCACAGAAATGATCTCATTTTTATTCTGAATCAAATTCCATGAAACAGCCTTTTCAGAATCATAATAATAAAATCTCGAAAAATTTGCCTCGCCTTCTTTAGTTTGAGCATGGATCTCGTTTTTGCTCTTACTTAAGTTAATCGGAAGGTTTTTATTGATAAAATAAGCCAATCTATAATCTTCTAATGAAGTATGAATAGCCATTAAATAATAATCAATTTCGTCAAATTCGTCTAAATCCAATCTATGAATAGCCATGTCATGAAAAATCAAGTTGTAAATATACTACTTCTATCGGAGCATCTATACTTATGAGTCGCTTGTTTTTGTTAATTTATAAACGAAAACGATTTAGCTTTAAGAAAACTACAGCGACTTTGTAATCATTTCTTGTCAATTTTTTCTTGAAATGCAAAATAGGCTCTTTGGGAAGCTTTTTCTTCTGCTTTCTTTTTTGAAGTTGCTCGCGCTCTTGCGATTACTTTATCATCAATGCTTAATTTGACACCAAACAAGCGTTGTCCGTCAATACCATTATCTTCAAAAATGTCGTAATGAAAAATTCTCTTTTCTTTTTGACACCATTCAATAACTAAGCTTTTATAACTAATTACTTTTCCTTCTAATCGAGCAATATCAACATAAGGAGTAATTACTCTTTTTTGAATAAATCTTTCACAATACGAATATCCTTTATCCAAATATATTGCACCAACAAGTGATTCAAAAATGTTTCCGTGAATGTTCTCTCCAAAATGCTGTACAGGTACTTTGCTTTCAACAAATTGTACTAAATTCAGATCTTTACCTAATTCATTCAAGTGCTCTCGGCTCACGATTTTCGAACGCATTTTTGTCAAATATCCTTCATCTCCATTTGGTGCTTTATTAAATAAATGTGCTGCAATTACGGCACTTAACATAGCATCTCCAAGAAATTCTAAACGTTCATAATTGATCGGATTTCCTGATTCATCTAATTTATTTGAAGATCTGTGCGTAAACGCTTTCTTATAAAAATCGATTGTAACAGGCTGAAAACCAACTATTTTTTGAATAGTGTCAAAAAAAATCCCGTCTTCTAGAGAACGGGATTTAGAAAATATTTTTTTGATAATATTCATATACGAAAATTAGTCAACTAATTTTTTAAACAATACACAAGCATTGTGTCCGCCAAAACCAAAAGTGTTACTCATAGCAACATTTACTTCTCTTTTTTGAGGTTTGTTTAAAGTAAGGTTCAATGATGGATCAATGTTTTCATCAACCACAGTATGGTTAATTGTTGGAGGAACAATACCATGTTGCATTGCTAAAATTGAAGCGATTGCTTCGATAGCTCCGGCAGCACCAAGTAAATGTCCTGTCATTGATTTCGTTGAGTTGATATTGATATTTTTTGCATGCTCACCAAATACAGCGCTAATCGCTTTTAATTCGGCAACATCTCCTAATGGAGTAGAAGTTCCGTGAGTATTGATATGATCAACATCTTCTGGATTCATTCCTGCATCTCTTAAAGTATTTTTCATAACTGCAATAACTCCAATTCCTTCCGGATGCGGTGCAGTTAAGTGATAAGCGTCAGATGACATTCCGCCTCCGCCAATTTCGCAATAAATTTTTGCTCCTCTGGCTTTTGCATGTTCATAATCTTCAAGAACTAAAGCTCCTGCTCCTTCTCCTAAAACAAAACCATCTCTAGTTGCGTCAAAAGGTCTTGAAGCCGTTTCTGGACTTTCGTTTCTTGTAGACAAAGCGTGCATTGAGCTAAAACCACCCATACCAGCAATGGTAACAGCAGCTTCAGAACCACCTGATACAATTACATCACACATTCCTAAACGAATGTAATTAAAAGCATCGATTAATGCATTTGCAGAAGATGCACATGCAGAAACAGTAGTATAATTTGGTCCCATATACCCATTACGCATAGAAATATGCGCAGGAGCGATATCGGCAATCATTTTTGGAATAAAAAACGGATTGAATTTTGGAGTTCCGTCACCTTTAGCATAATAAATTACTTCATCTTGAAAAGTCTCTAAACCTCCAATTCCTGCTCCCCAAATAACACCAACTCTTTGTTTGTCGATATTATCATTAGTAAGTCCGGCATCTTTAATAGCCTCGTCACTAGCAGCAACAGCATATTGAGCAAATTTATCTAATCTACGAGATTCTTTACGATCCATAAAATCTTCAATATTGAAGTTTTTTACTTCACAGGCAAATTTCGTTTTATGCTTTTCTGTATCATAATATGTTATAGGAGCCGCTCCGCTAACCCCATTCACAAGTGCATTCCAATATTCCTGGATATTATTCCCGATAGGAGTAAGTGCACCTAATCCTGTTACAACAACTCGCCTTAATGCCATAAATATGTATTTTGTACTTTAAACAAATAAAACCCACGCTTTCTTAACAGTTTTGTTACTTAAGAGCCATGGGCATTACAATATAAATATATCTTTTTGATTGAAAATCAATCGAAATTTAAATTTTAAAAAAATAATAACACCCGACTCTTAAAAATTTCAAATTTCAAAAATCAAATTCCAATTGGAATTTGGAATTTCAAAAATTGGGATTTTTAGAAATCGGGTGCGGTATTATTATTTTTTAGCTTCTTCGATATAAGAAATAGCTTGACCTACAGTAGCAATGTTTTCTGCTTGATCGTCTGGAATTTGAATATCAAATTCTTTTTCGAATTCCATAATAAGCTCAACAGTGTCTAATGAGTCAGCTCCCAAATCATTAGTGAAGCTTGCTTCTGTTACAACTTCGTTTTCGTCAACACCTAATTTGTCTACGATAATCGCTTTTACTCTTGATGCAATGTCTGACATAATCTTTAATTTTAGAATTTAATTTGTTGGCAAAAATAAAAAACTTTATTTTAAAACAACTATTTAGTTTATAAATGTGACACTAATTTATAAAATTAATTTCAAGAAAGGTCTTTTAAAGCTATTTATTTTCGTTTTTTATTCCGTTTTTTGCATTCTCAAAATAAGCACTATTATGAAAAAAATTATCGTTTTTGCCTCAGGATCAGGAACTAATGCAGAAAACATTATAAAACATTTTGCAAATACTGAAATTGCAAAAGTTGTTTCGGTTTTTACCAATAATGCCTCTGCAAAAGTTATTGAAAGAGCAAAAAATCATCAAATTCCAGTCGAAATCTTCTCAAAAAACGAACTTTTAGAACGAAATGTATTACAAAAAATACAAAAAATCGACCCGGATTTGATAATTCTTGCTGGCTTTTTATTGAAATTCCCTGAAAACATAATTGAACACTATCCAAATAAAATAATAAATATCCACCCTGCACTTTTACCAAATTATGGCGGCAAAGGAATGTATGGAATGCACATACATAGAGCAATAGTAAATAATAAAGAAAAGGAAACTGGAATTTCTATTCATTATGTAAATGAAAATTACGACGAAGGTGCTATTATTTTTCAAGCAAATGTAGCATTAACTGAAGAGGACACCCCAGAAACAGTAGCCGAAAAAATCCACGAATTGGAACAAAAACACTTTCCGGAAATAATTCAGACTATCTTAGAAGATTCGAACTCTAATATTTAAACCATATAAGTCATATTAAGAATATATAAGTTCGACGCTTAAATAACTATCACCATATTGACAAAGAAATATAAGACCGTATTTTAAATGAACTTACATTACTTATATGGTTAATCAAAAATTAAAATGACCCAACACGAAGTACATATATACACTGATGGTGCTGCCAAAGGAAATCCTGGAAACGGCGGTTATGGCGTAGTGATGGAATTAGTGGGAACACCGCACAAAAAAGAGTTTTACGAAGGTTTTCGTCTTACGACTAATAACAGAATGGAGCTTTTAGCAGTAATTGTTGGCCTTGAAAAACTAAAAAAACCAAACATGAAAGTTCTTGTAATTTCAGATTCTAAATATGTAGTAGATTCTGTTGAAAAGAAATGGGTTTTAGGCTGGGAAAAAAAGAAATTTGCCGGCAGAAAAAATCCTGATTTATGGAAACGTTTTTTAGTTGCTTACAGAAAACACCAAGTCGATTTTAAATGGATTAAAGGACACAACAATCATCCTCAAAATGAACGCTGTGATCAATTAGCCGTTATGGCTTCTATGCAGCCCAAACTCTCCATAGATGTTTATTATGAAACCATAGGTTCTAAGGAATAAAAAAAGCATCAATATAATTGATGCTTTTTTTTGTACTAGCTTAATTTCCTGCTTACTCTTTATCTAAATCTTTTGCTGTTTTAAATCCTGTCAAAAGTCCGATTCCTGCCATTATAAAAATAATTGAAGGATAAACTGCCCCGTCCTGAAGAGAAGTATAAGTAGTTATAAGTAACGCAAGAAAAATTCCAACACCGCTTCCTATTAATAAGAAAGCAAAATTTACCACAAAAATTTTCCAGACCGGAACGCCGCTTCCTTTTCCCTGCAAAAAGATACTGGCATCTACTCCTTTTTCTATAAGAGCCAAACGCTCTCTATTTCTTGTTGAAAAGATTAAATAAACGATCCCGAAGATCATTAAGAAAAGACTAATTGGAATTAAAATTTTTTCGTCCATGATGTTTTATGTTTTTAATTGATTGATATACCCATATGACGAGACTTTTTAAATTGAGGTTACACGTTTTTGTAAAAACTTTCAAAAATTAAATTCAAAAATCCAAAAATTACTGATAATCAGTTAATTTTGAATATATTTTTCACAAGACAAACTTTGTCAAAGTTTTAAAGATTGACAAAGTTCAACACCGCAATTGGAATTTCCTTTTCATATTTAGAATTTATTTTTAAAATGTTGTAACCTAAATAAACAAACTGTCGTCCTATATAATATGAGCACACTAAATGATCAACATTATATCGATAAAATTTTGCATGGCGAGACAAATGCTTTTGCCATACTTGTTGATCGTTATAAAGATATGATCTTTACATTGGCGCTCAAAATGGTAAAAAATCGAGAAGAAGCAGAAGAAGTTGCACAAGATACCTTTATTAAGGTTTTTAGTTCTTTAAATAAATTCAAAGGTGATTCTAAATTTTCGACCTGGATTTACAAGATTGCTTATAATACTTGTTTAGACAGATTGAAGAAAAATAAAAAAGAAGATTTAAATATTTCTATAGATGATTTTTCTTCTCATTTAATCAAAACCATGGATAATGCATTAAGTGTTTTAGAAGAGAAAGAACGAAAACATACGATTCAGAAATGTTTAAACTTATTACCCAATGATGAAAATTTTCTTTTGACTTTATTTTATTTTGACGATCAAAATTTAGAGGAAATTGGAAAAATCATGAATATATCGGCAAATAATGCGAAAGTAAAATTATTTAGAAGCAGACAAAAATTAGCCGTAATTTTGAGACAACAGCTAGAACCTGAAATAATAGAATGTTATGAGAGAGAGCGATAAAAACATAGAACAACTTATTGATAAAATGATGGCTGAAGAAAAACTGCAGTCACCATCATTCGATTTTACTTCTAAAATAATGGCTGAAGTTCATTTATTAGAAGAGAAAAAAATCAAAACATACCAACCATTGATTTCTAAATCTGTTTGGTTTTTCATAGGAACTGCAATAGTTGCTTTGATTATTTACATATCTCTTTTTTCAGTTTCAGAAAATAATCTGGAAATTGGAAAATTATATACTGATAAAATTACAAATGCATTTTCAGGAATCCATCTTTCTAAAACTACATTGTATGCTGTTTTAATAGTACCTTTTATGGTTTTAGTTCAAGTTGGGATTTTGAAAAATTATTTTGATAAGAAATATCAACTATAGATTTAAAGATGAAAAATAAAACGTCAATTTTCAAATCCGTTCTAAGAGCAAAAAAAACACACACCCATTCTATCTTACTATTGTTGTTATTATTTATTACTAATTATACATCAGCAGTTCCGCCAAAATTTACTACTAAGGAAATAAAATTTGTTAGCGAAGGAATCTCACTCGCGGGAACTTTTTTTACACCAAACAATATACAAGCAGCCGTTGTGATTGTTCACGGATCAGGGCAAGAAAAAAGAATGATAGACTTTGCTGCACATCTAGCCAACAATGGAATTGCAGTTCTAACGTATGATAAACGCGGCGTCGGAGAATCAGCTGGTGTATATGCCGGACCTGAAGTAGGGACTAACAATGTTGATTTCTTCAATCTAAATCTTTTGTCTTTAGATGCAAGTGCTGCTGTAAATACTTTGTCCAAGCATTTACAAAATGATCAAATAGCAATAGGTTTAATAGGAGGCAGTCAAGCTGGATGGATAATTCCATTGGCTGCGGAGAAAAATAGGAAAGTCAAATTTATGACCATATTTAGCGGAGCGCTTATAACCGTTAAAGAGCAATTGAGATTCCAATTTTATACCAATGGTGATAAAAATTTTTGGGATACACATTCCGAAGAAGAGGCAAGAAAACATGTATTCAATGACCCTGACAAATATGAGTTTATTGACACAAATCCTAATGATGTTCTTTCTAAACTATCAATTCCAGGAATCTGGATTTTTGGAAGCAAAGATATTCAGGTTCCAGTGAAACTATCCATCGAATATCTTGATAAATTAAAATCCACGGGAAAACCTTATGAATATAAATTGTTTGCAAACTTAGGCCACAACACAGCATTTTCAGACAATCAAGAGCCTATGAAAGATGCCATCAATTGGATTAAAAATGTAGACAAATTAAAGAATCACAACTAAAATCACTATCGCTGACAGTTACTAGAATATATTTTACGCTTTCTAAAAAATTATTTCGAGAAGAAGCATCAGTTGTAGTTTTATTTAAAAGAATCTTCTCTTTTTCGAATATAATCAATTCCTAGATAACAGTCAGAACTTATATCGTATTTGTTTATATATAAAAGATATTTTACTGTTGAATATTCAATAGAAGTTAAATTTGATTTTTTTAATTCAAGCCTATCTTTTCTATGTGATGATTTTGAATATTTTTTCAAAAAATCATGAAATTCTAAACTATTGTATTCATTTTTGATTTTTGAATTTAATTTGAAGCTTTCTAAATAATAACTCTTGTTTTTAAATAGCTTTTTATCAAAAACAAAATTGGTATTAAGACTCGAATCTAGAAATTGATTAAAAGACTTGAAATCCTTAGAATAGTATTTTTTTATAAAAAAACATCAATTCATTATTATTTGTCTGATGGATTTCGTTATTGTTTGTTAAAATATATAAATCTAATCTCAGATAATACGGAGGCAAACCATCATCCTTAAAAACTAACTTTTGAATCATTTCTTTCGAAAAATTAGGTTCTTTTCGTTCGCAAGAAATCAAAAAACAGATCAACATTAATAAGCTTATAATTTTCTTCATAAATGAGATTTGAGGTTGAAACAAATCTAACAAAAATATCCAGCATTTTTTCCAAAATAAATATTGCAATTTAATTCTGAAAATGATATTTTGAGCACTCAAAAGAACCTTCGATAATTTACTCATTCCCAATAGTTTTAAGCTCGAAATCGTTCTCAATTTTTTATGAAAATTTTGAGAACTTAAACCATTGCAATATTGCAACTTATGAAGTATCTTTGCACCCTAATTCGAAATTCATAAAATGAATAAATTATTGATTGTTGGAACAGTTGCTTTCGACGCGATTGAAACTCCTTTCGGAAAAACAGATAAAATATTAGGTGGTGCTGCAACGTACATTGGTTTATCAGCATCCTTTTTTAACTTGCAATCAGCCATAGTTTCTGTAGTTGGCGACGATTTTCCTCAAGAACATTTAGATCTTTTAACTTCAAAAAATATTGATATCTCTGGTATCGAAATTGTAAAAGGCGGAAAAACCTTTTTCTGGAGTGGTTTGTATCACAACGATTTAAATTCTAGAGACACTCTTGTAACTGAGTTGAACGTTTTAGCTGATTTTCAGCCAAAAGTTCCTCAAAACTATAAAGATGCTGATGTTGTGATGTTAGGAAACTTACATCCGTTAGTACAAAGCAGTGTTTTAGACCAAATGGAGAAAAAACCAAAATTAGTTGTTTTAGATACTATGAACTTTTGGATGGACTGCGCTCTTCCGGAACTTTTAGACGTTATTAAACGTGTAGACGTTATTACAATCAATGACGAAGAAGCAAGACAACTTTCTGGTGAATATTCATTAGTAAAAGCAGCGGCTAAAATCCAAGATATGGGACCAAAATATGTGGTGATCAAAAAAGGAGAACATGGCGCACTTTTATTCCATAACAGAGAAGTATTCTTTGCACCAGCTTTACCATTAGAAGATGTTTTTGACCCAACTGGAGCAGGAGACACTTTTGCAGGTGGATTTTCAGGATTCATTGCACAAAGTGAAAACATTTCGTTTAACAACTTGAAAAATGCAATTATTTACGGTTCGAATTTAGCTTCATTCTGTGTAGAGAAATTTGGAACTGAAAGGATGGAAACATTAAGCAAAGCCGAAGTAGCGATTCGATTACAACAATTTAAGTCGTTAACTCAGTTTGACATAGAAATATAATGCCTAAGAGCCTCGATAAAACGGGGCTTTTTTTATTACGTTAATACACACAACTTACAACAACACAAAATACAAAAACAATGAGCGACGCTTTAAAACACGAATGTGGTATAGCCTTAGTTAGACTTCTTAAACCGCTTGAATATTATAAAGAAAAATACGGAACTGCATTTTACGGAATTCAGAAAATGTATTTAATGATGGAAAAACAGCACAACCGTGGTCAAGACGGAGCTGGATTTGCAAGCATTAAACTTGATGTTGAGCCAGGACAACGCTACATAAGCAGAGTTCGTTCAAATCATTCACAACCAATACAAGATGTTTTTAAACAAATCAATGAGAGAATCAGCGAAGAATTAAAAGCGAATCCTGAAATTGGTGACGATGTTGATAAAATAAAATCACAAATTCCATATGTTGGCGAATTGTTTTTAGGACACGTTCGTTACGGAACTTTTGGAAAAAACAGCATCGAAAGTGTTCATCCATTTTTACGTCAAAGTAACTGGATGCACCGTAATTTGATTTTAGCTGGAAACTTTAACATGACTAATGTTAAAGAACTTTTCGAAAACTTAGTTGAGCTTGGACAACATCCAAAAGAAATGGCGGATACCGTTACGGTAATGGAAAAAATTGGTCACTTTTTAGATAAAGAAGTAATGCAATTATACCAAGACTGCAAAGCCGAAGGTTATTCAAAAAGAGAAGCTTCACCGGTAATTGCTGAGAGATTAGATATTGCAAAAATTTTAACTCGTTCAGCTAAGAACTTAGATGGCGGTTATGCAATGGCAGGTTTGTTAGGACATGGTGACGCATTTGTTTTTAGAGATCCAGCTGGAATTCGTCCAGCATACTTCTATCAAGATGATGAAGTTGTTGTTGTAGCTTCTGAGCGACCAGTTATTCAAACTGTGTTTAATGTTCCTTTTGAAAGTGTACAAGAAATCGATCCAGGAAATGCTTTGATTATCAAGAAAAACGGAACAGTTTCTATGAACCAAATCTTGGAACCAACCGTTAAAAAAGCGTGTTCATTTGAAAGAATCTATTTCTCAAGAGGAAGTGATGCTGAAATTTACCAAGAACGTAAAAATTTAGGAAAACTAATTTTACCAGCCGTTCTTAAAGCTATTGACAGCGATACAGATAATACTGTTTTCTCGTATATTCCAAATACAGCCGAAACATCATTTTATGGTTTAGTCGAAGCTGCTCAGGATTTCTTAAATCAGAGAAAAAACAATTATATTTTAGCAAACAGAAATACACTTACTGCTGAAACATTGCAAGAACTATTAGCAGTAAAAATCCGTACAGAAAAAGTTGCTATTAAAGATGCTAAACTTAGAACCTTTATTACTGAAGACAGCAGCCGTGACGATTTAGTTGCTCACGTTTATGATGTTACTTACGGCGTAATTAAACCAGAAGACAATTTAGTTATTATTGATGACAGTATTGTTCGTGGTACAACTTTAAAAATGAGCATCATAAAAATGATGGATCGTTTAAATCCAAAACGAATAGTTATCGTTTCATCGGCACCACAAATTCGTTATCCTGATTGTTACGGAATTGATATGGCGAAACTAGAAGGTCTTGTTGCATTTAGAGCAGCATTAACTTTACTAAAAGAAAGAAACTTATACCATATCGTTGACGAAGTTTATGCTAAATGTAAAGCACAGGAGAACTTTGAAGACAAAGATGTTGTTAATTATGTAACTGCAATTTACGATCAATTTACTCCTGAAGAAGTTTCAGATAAAATTGCCGAAATGTTAAGCTCACCTGAGATTAATGCCGAAGTTAAAATTATTTTCCAAAAAGTAGAAGATTTACATATTGCATGTCCTAAAAACCTGGGCGATTGGTACTTTACAGGAGATTATCCAACTCCTGGAGGAAATCGAGTTGTAAACAGAGCTTTCATGAATTTCTATGAAGGAAAAGATGCAAGAGCTTATTAATAAAATACTAACAAAAGGTTAATTAGTGCATTTCATCGGTTTTTTTTGCCGTTTATCCTGTTTGTTTGGTAAAAATGAAAAGCTATAATACTTTTGAACTACCATAACATTAGTAGGTTAAGTTTATGGTAGATTTGGGGCAAAAAGGGTGGAAGCAATTCCACCTTTTTTATTGGAGTAAACTTAAATATCTCGCCTTGCACCTTTTATTCCATTTTGTCGAATATATTTGCCATTCAACTAAAAAGTTTTTTTCACAATAATAACTGCCATACATTTACTGAACCATAACATTAGTAGGTTAAGTTTATGGTAGATTTGGGGCAAAAAAGGCGGAAGAGATTCCGCCTTTTTTATTTAAATAATATTAAATAGCTAAAAAACAGATAATTACATCTTTTTATCGGATATATTTACCATTCAACTAGAAAGTTTTTTTCACAAGAATAACTGCCATACATTTACTAAACCATAACATTAGTAGGTTAAGTTTATGGTAGATTTGGGGCAAAAAAGGTGGAAGAGATTCCGCCTTTTTTATTTTACTTTTTTTAGAAGAAAGAATATAGAACAAAGAGAATAGATGATACTAAATAAAAAAAAGACGGATACTTGCGCATCCGTCTTCTTTCTATATTCTTTACTCTAACCTCTTATTTGTCTAAAGCAAATCTTCTAGCAACTTCTGTCCAGTTAATTACGTTGAAGAAAGCCTCGATATAATCTGGTCTTCTGTTTTGGTAGTTTAAGTAGTAAGCATGCTCCCAAACGTCCATTCCTAAAATTGGAGTTCCACCGCAGCCAACTTCTGGCATTAATGGATTGTCTTGGTTTGGAGTTCCGCAAACGTCTAATTTACCTCCTTTGTGTACACATAACCAAGCCCATCCTGAACCAAATTGTGTTGCACCAGCTTTAGCAAACTTTGCTTTAAACTCTTCAAAAGTTCCAAAAGAAGCTTCGATAGCAGCTAATAAATCACCAGTTGGCAATCCGCCTCCATTTGGAGCCATTACTGTCCAAAATAAATTGTGGTTGTAAAAACCTCCACCATTGTTACGAACAGCTGCATTAGTTTTATCTAGATTAATTAAGATATTTTCGATTGTTTTTCCTTCTAAATCTGTACCTGCAATAGCAGCATTAAGATTTGTAGTGTATGCATTATGATGTTTTGAATGGTGAATTTCCATTGTACGTGCATCAATATGTGGTTCTAATGCATCATATGCATAAGGTAATTGTGGTAATTCAAAAGCCATGGTATTATGATTTTTATGGTTTATAAATAATTTATTCCAAATTTAGACATTTAACTTTGGAATTGAAAATAGTATTTCGTTATAATTCAATTTAATTAATTGATAAATTGAATTTTATCCAAGCCAAACATCTGATAATCTTTATTTTCCGTTAAAGGTTGTCATCGTGTTTTCAAGACCGGCTGTACCAAAAGATTTTATAATTTCTGACGCAACCTCTAAACGTTCTGTCAATTTTGCTTTTTCGTCTTCATCCCATTCTCCCAAAACATAATCAACCTGCTGTCCTTTTTTAAACTGATCACTGATTCCAAATCTAAAGCGGGTATATTGCTGCGTATTCAAAACAAGATTGATATTTTTTAGTCCGTTATGACCTCCATCACTTCCTTTTGGCTTAATTCGGATCGTCCCAAACGACAGGTTTAAGTCATCAGTAATTACCAAAATATTTTCTAACGGAATATTTTCTTTATCCATCCAAAATTTTACTGCTTTTCCGCTCAAATTCATGTACGTATTTGGCTTAAGAAGCAAAAATGATCTTCCTTTAAATTTATATTCTGCTAACGCTCCTAATTTTACAGTTTCAAATGAAAGACCTTCTTTTTTAGCTAAAAAGTCTAATACTTTAAATCCGATATTATGCCTTGTGTTTACGTATTCGGCTCCGATATTTCCTAAACCTACGATTAAATATTTTTTACTCACGCTTTTTATATTATTTTTTTGGTGTTCGTGAACCTCCAGTTTCACATTGCCTTCTGTCTTCTCTTCTTTTTGTGTTAATGAAAACAGTTTTGCTATCCATTTTATCATGTTCACAAAAGTAAGATTAATTAGAGAATGTGGCAATCGGTTAATTAGATAATTTGTGAATGTGACAATTAGATAATTGCCTGTTGGTGGTTATTTAACCGTAAAGGTCACTAAGAATGGTACGCGGATGAAACAGGCTTACACTGATTTTATTTTGTGCTACTCTTATGTCATCCTGAGCGAAGTCGAAGCTCTCTCATATTAAAAAACTTAGAACCTTAGTACCTCAGCATCTTAGAAACTTAGAAGCTAAAAAAAAAGCCCCAATCGTAAGATTGAGGCTTTTTGTATTGATTTGAAAAAAATTATTTTTTCTTTCCTTTTGCAGGAGCTTTTGCAGCTTTTGCAGCTTCTTGAGCAGCTTTCATAGCAGCACGAGAAATTCTTACTTGAGCAACAACTGTGTTGTCTGGGTGCATAATTTTGTATTCTGGAGCACCAACTTTAGTAACATATAATTTGTTACCCATTTCAAGTGGAGTGATGTCAGCTTCAACAAAATCAGGAAGATTTGCTGGTAAAGCTTTAACTTTTAATTTACGTTGGTTTAAACGTAAAACACCACCTGCAAGAACACCTTTAGATGTACCAACGATTTTTACTGGAACTTCCATAGTGATTTCTTTCTCATCAAATAATTGAAAGAAGTCAATGTGTAAAATTTTGTCAGATACAGGGTGAACCTGAATGTCTTGTAAAATTGCATTGAATGATTTTCCTTTTCCAAGTTCGATCACAACTGTGTGAGCGTTTGGAGTGTAAACCAAGTTTTTGAATGCTGTAACGTCTGCTGAGAAGTGTACTGCCTGATTTCCTCCGTATAAAACGCAAGGAACCTGTCCAGCATTACGTAAGGCTTTAGTTGACACTTTGCCCACGCTTTCTCTTTCTGATCCTTTAATTGTAATCGATTTCATTGTAAAAAAATATAGTTATTAAATAAATATTCTTATTTGCTTTAAGCTTTAGGCACTAGACTTTAAACTTTTTTAAATGAGTAACATTGCTTACGACTTATAGCCTAAAGCCCACTGCTTCTACATTATAAATTTTCCACTAATGGAATTGTTGTGGTGCACCATGTGCATAACCTCTGCAAAAAGCGGTGCACAACTCACTACTTTTATTTTCTTTGATTCTTTCTTTAACGGAATTGAATCTGTAACGATTAATTCTGTCAATTTTGAATTTTCGATTTTCTCATACGCACTGCCAGATAATATAGCGTGTGTACAAATTGCTCTAACACTTAGCGCTCCTTTTTCGATCATTAGGTCTGCAGCTTTTGCTAAAGTTCCTCCTGTATCGATCATGTCGTCTACTAATATTACGTTACGACCTTTTACCTCACCAATCAATTCCATAGTGTCGATAACGTTGGCTGCTTTTCTTTGTTTATAACAGATTACTACATCTGATTCTAAAAACTTAGAGTAAGCATATGCTCTTTTTGAACCTCCCATATCTGGAGATGCAATTGTCAGGTTTTCTAATTTTAAACTTTCTACGTATGGTAAAAAGATAGTAGATGCGAATAAATGATCTACTGGTTTTTCAAAAAATCCTTGGATCTGATCTGCATGCAAATCCATTGTCATTACTCTTGTCGCTCCTGCAGCATCTAATAAATTAGCTACTAACTTAGCTCCAATCGGAACTCTTGGTTTATCTTTTCTATCCTGTCTTGCCCAACCAAAATAAGGCATAACAGCTGTAATGTGTCTTGCTGATGCGCGTTTTGCCGCATCAATCATTAATAACAATTCCATCAAATTATCAGCAGTTGGAAAAGTCGAGCATACGATAAAAACACGTAATCCTCTAATTGACTCTTCGTAAGACGGCTGAAATTCTCCGTCACTATACGTTGACATTGTTACTTTTCCTAACGGTATCCCGTATTGTTCTGCAATTTTTTCTGCAAGATAAACACTTTGTGAACAAGCAAAAATTTTAGCTTCTGGTTCTAGGTGCGACATTATAATTTGTTGTTTTTGCTCCGCTGCACTCTGCACAATTCGGCTTTATCATTTTAGACAAAGCAAAACCTGCATAAATGCCTCGGGTGTAGTTAGTTGTGTGTGCGTCGTTTTAACGAGGTGCAAATTTATAAAATTTATTGGACACTGAAAGGAAAAATTTAAGTATTTTTAGTAGTTGGTTTAAATTTATTTTTTACATTTGCACCGTGTTAAAGGAATGGCGCCATTTATGACTTCATTCTATTGCGTTAAAACAATTGATTTATTAGTTATTTTTTCGTCTGCTAAGCCCGGATGGCGGAATTGGTAGACGCGCTGGTCTCAAACACCTGTGGGAAACCGTGCCGGTTCGACTCCGGCTCCGGGTACATTAACGGAAAAGCTGTCATTTTTGACGGCTTTTCGTTTTTTAATACCTTCCGAAACCTTGATATTCCTAGTGAGAACCTCAATTACCTCATTCACTTTAGTGGTTCGACAATTTTCATTTCCAAAAATCAGTTTTTCAGAAAATATAGCTCCTGCCAGTATCCTTTTCCCTTCGTAATCACTAGTAGCAAAGAATTTTTGCAAATTCATAAGCAACTCAAGTCCTGATTCAATATCCGACTTTATCGAATCCGTTTTTAATCCCAGAATTTCAATTTCATTATTGACAGCGTTTAATTCTTTATTAATTCGAGAGACTATATTATTAAATCTATCTTTATCAATATCTTTTGCCAACAACATATCTTCTGCATCTTCTATTTTAGCTTTTAAAGTCCTTTGAAGCTCTTTTTTTAACTTCAACTTACTTTCTCTATCTCCGTTAATTTGAGACTCAGAATCTTTTAAAATATCGACATACAGCCCCTTTGAGCTTTCATTAATTCCTAATTCAGCCAGTATGTTCTCAATTTTAGAATGTGCGTGCTCAGCACGAACTCTAGTTTCACATTTATTTCTACAATGATAATAAGCGTATTTTTTAGTTCTACCTGTAGATAAACTACCTGTAATTTGGCCTCCACAAACTTCACAAATTAGAAAATCGCGCATTGGAAATTCTAAATTTTTATGAGAAGGCTTTATTCCATACCATCTTTTTCTTTTAAAAACGTCCTGTACTTTATTAAATGTCTCAATGTCAATTAAAGCTTCATGCTTCCCATCAACCACCATAGCAGACTCTTTTTTATATTCGGGAACTGCTATTTTACCAATGTAAATGATGTTTTTCAACATTTCACTAAAAGCACTTTTCTCCAACTTCATTCCATCTGCTCTCAATCTCTTGCGAATAACTTCTACTGGCTCAATATTTATTGCTACCTCATGAAATGCTCTTTTAACAAAAACCGCATAATCATTAGGTTTTAATGTAGATTTTTTGAGCTCATTGCGGAAATTATTATAACCATATGGAGCTTTTCCTGTAAAATACCCATCTTTTTTACATTGATAAGTTCCTGCTATGGTTCGACTTGATATCTTGTCTCGTTCAACTTCTCCTGCTGTCAAATATATTGACAGCACCATCTTATTATCTGAATTACTTGTATCTAAGTATTGTTCAGATGCATTCAATTCAATCCCCATTGAGTCAAACTCCCTTAAAACAGTCAATGCCTGCTCAACGTTGCGAGAAAATCTATCCCACTTGGCAAAAAAGACTTTATGAATCTCTCTTTTATTGGCTTTTGCAAAAGTCTTTAATTTTGACCATTCTGGTCTGTTGAAATTTTTAGCAGAGTGGTCTTCTCTGTATATCTTCACAATATTATAGTTTCTTGCATCACAATACCTTCTTAATGATTCTTCTTGGAAATCAAGACTAAAACCTCTTTGTGCTTGCTCATCCGTACTCACACGGCAATATATTATTACATTTATATTATTATACATTTTTTCTGTTTTTATTCTTAAAATGCACTTCAGCGAATTTATAAAGTACATTTCTAATTAGCTTTACTTCTTCATCAGTGTAACAAACACCATTTCTATTTAATTTTTTTTTACACTCTGTTATACTTAACATTTTATTCTCAGACACCCATCTCAATTGTTATTAGGGAGGAAGATTAATTATTGGGACAAAATCCCAATCAAAATGCTTACAACCAGTAGGCACTTTTTTTTATTTCCATACAATTATTCTGGAAATAATGTCTCATCTATCATCATCAATGCAGATTTCAAATAATACTTTCCTGAATCTGGTACTTTAATCGCTTCATCTTCAAATTTTGTTGTACCATCAACAACTGTAATCATTACGAAAGGAAAATCACCACCGTCTTTAAATTGGTCGATTAACGATTGCCCTATTCCTGTATTACTTTCTAAATCATCCCATTCAACTATAAGATAGTCTTCAACAGCTTCGGAACTTTCTAGAAAATCTTTTCTAATATCCATTGGATTTTCATACCCTTTAACAATTTCAGGATTCACTATTTCGGAAGGAACTAATTTATTTTTCCTTCTCTTTCTGCTCCATGCATAATTGTCATCTTTGACTTTCCTTACCGTAGGCACAATACTAATCTTTGATTTTTCTAGAAAATCATCTGGAAATATCCATTTTTCAATTTGTACAACCTCAGCCTCACGTAAGTCATTGGTATGCTTTCCATCATTATATGGTTGAGTATTCAGATAACCTAAACTCTCTAAATATTGGAAATTCATTTGAATAGTCTTCTTTTTATAAGTTCCCAACTCTTCCGCTAGAACACCACTTGTTTTAAAGTATGATTGTCCCTGAATCTGTCTTGATATCACATCACTTATGATTATTTTTTGAAGAAGAGTTAGTTCTTTATTTCTCATTACTTTGGGAAACAAGCGAAGAAAACTATCTACTCCTTCAGATTCTGTTTTTTTATTTTTAAACATTGAATTATAATATTATTACCCTCAATTCAAATTGAAGATTTATTGGATTAATATTTGCATCAATCAGACCGATTAATGCTGTAAACTAAAATATTATATGATTTTTAAATAAATCCTCACGAAAGGTTGAAGAACCATTTCTAATTGAAGTTTTATTAATTATAGTTTTTTCAAAACCCGAATTTAGTTCACCAGACAGTTATCTTTTTTAGGTGCTAAACTCCTTTAGTTGTCAAACGTTAAATCACTCAAATAACGCATCTTACTGACCTATAACAAATATACTTCGGAATTTACAGGTAGCCAATAAAAATAAATTTTGGTGTTATTTTCTTTTCTCATATATTGCTCCAAAAATTAAAAATAGCATACCTCTACCTTTTATTTAGCATACTACTACTATTTAAATTCCATCGGAATACTACCTAAAAAGGATACAGTCTACCTTCTGAAGAGTAATAAAATAAGAATATAGATAACATTAAAATAAGAAAAAGTATAAGAATAAAATAATGTATATTACATTGAATTAATCTTATTCTCTGCAAAGAAACAACATCAAAAAAAAAAAGATAGCCTACGGCAACAATTGGATATTATATCTTTCAGAACATACCAACAAAAAGATTTATAACTATAATAAGCAAAGTAATTATATCTATAAAAAAACTCACCAATGCTTTTTCTATATCACTACTTTCTTGATAACACCCCCTTCTATATAGTACCCCCTCCCAGAGGGTACCCCCCCCTCCATAGAAATCAAATCACCAAATGCTTTTGTTCGTTACTTCTCTTTTTATATACACAATAGAAAAAATAGCAATTATATACACATCATGCCGAAAAAATATTTTTGGGAATTTTTGACAATTTTCTGTACTTAAACAGTATTTCTTGAGCATTTTTCAGCATTTTATGATACAATTTTGAAATAAAAGAGCACGTATTAAACCACAATTTTAGCGCCAAAACCCCTTTATTTTTATGATATTTAAACGTTTAGTCGAGTTCTCTTTATACCGTAAAGTATTTTTTCTTATTTTTTTTAGCTTAAACAGCTTTTTAGACCTTATCGGTTTTACTTCCTTCTAAAATCATTAAACCTTTTTCAATAAAACTTTTAGCTTCCTCAATCTCACTTTGAGCGATAGACGTTCCTTTAGTAGGAACGAACATCTCCCTTACATCAACATCAAGTGCTTCTGCCAACTGAAGCAACAAATTTATTGTTGGCAAATTTTTCTCTGATGAAATATTGGAGATTGTTGTCATGCTTACACCAACCTTACTCGCAAGCTCATCTCTTGAAATTCCTTTCAAATTCATCAATTGTTTTAGTCGTAGTATTTCCATTTCAGTTTTTTTTCAAATCCAAAGATAATCAAAAAATAAAGCACAGCTTACTTTATTTAAATAAAAATAAAGTAAAATTTGCTTTTAAGTAAAATATTACTTTACTTTGTCATGCAATAATAAAGTAAAACTTGATTTATGACAGCAACAGACTTTAAATTAGAATTAAGAGAAATAAAAGAAAGCTTAAAAGGACTAACTCTTCAATTGGTAACTAAAAATGGCTATAGACCATATTTCAGTCTAAAAGATTTTGGTAATGCAATTTTAAACGAAGAGTCGAAAGGAAATGATTTTAGAATAAATCAAATTTGGACAGATTGTGGAACGCTATCGTTAAAATCAATTAAAAACCTTGGAGAGCTAATTAAAACTAATTCTGTAACTGGAATCCAATTTGAAAGCTTTTGGAATCCTAAAACGGATGAAGAATATATAAAAAGCTTTGGAGCATTAGACTAACGTAATCAAGAAAAAATGGAAACATCATCAAGAACAATGCAAATTGCATATACAATATTAGAACAAATTAATTACTCAGACAGAAGTGCTTTAATGGCATGGGGAGCTAAAAACTTTTCGGCAATCAGCGAGAGCAAAGAATTCGAAGGTGGATTAGCTTTTCGCGTAAATGGATTAAAGCACAAAGGATGGGTAAAAATTTGTCTTCGTTGGGTCGACGATTATACAATAATATTCATCAACAAAAATCGCGAAGTCGTTAAAACCTTTGAAGGAGCATATTGTGATATGTTAGTTCCCGTTATCGATTGGATTGAAGGTAAATAAATTTCAGTTCTGCTTTAGTTTTAGACTATAACCATAAACTAAAGCAGGCAAACTTCTCTAAAGCATTATTAAATGAGTCAAATGATTTAAAATAATTCGGAGTCTAATTTTAAAACAAAAATCAATAAATTTTTAGGTATGTATTACTTTTATTCTCGCATTTCAACTGCTCAACAAAATTCAAGTCGCCAAATTGAAAATTTCAAAAATCACATTGGTTATGATGCAAAATATGTTTTCATTGAAAAAATTCAAGGAAATATTCCATTCATGCAACGCCCAGAGGCAATAAAAATGTTTGATGAAATTACAAGTCAAAATAATTACTGTACTGTAGTAGTGGATTCTGTCGATAGACTTGGGAGAAATTTATTAGATATTCTGAATACTATTGAACTATTTACTCAAAACGGTATTAATCTTAAATCTTTAAAAGAAGGATTCTCAACCCTTCTGGATAATGGTCAGGAAAACCCAATGGCAAAACTTGTGATTTCAGTAATGGGAAGTATTGGAGAAATGGAACGAAACCGCATTAAAACCAGAACTGCCGAAGGTGTCGCAATTGGTAAAGCTTTGGGCAAATTCACTGGTAGAAAATTAGGAAGCATCCAAACTGACGAAAAGCTTTTACTGAGACACCAAACTATTGTCAAAAAACTTCAAAAAGGTCTTACTATCCGCGAAATTTCAGAGATTACAGGAGCATCCTCCGCTACTATTATAAAAGTAAAAAGAGTAATGAAGTTTAGACAAATAAAGTAATCATATAATCAAACAATTATCACATTTAATCTAAGAATTTCAAAGATACTCCCATATATAAATTATCCTAGATAAGCTTTGTCAAATTCTTCAATCGTCTTATAGCCTAAAAATGAGTGCCTTCTTTTTTTATTATACCAATTTTCAATATATTCGTAAACTTCCGCTCTCATCTCTTTCCTCGATAGCAGTTTATTCCCAACAAGCATTTCGGCTTTGAAAAAAGTGAAAAAACTTTCGCATACAGCATTGTCAGTATGGTTTTCTCTACGGCTCATACTCCGTCTAACAAATTTACTTGAATCTAATATATCAGTAAAAAGTTTGTTAGCATATTGAACTCCTCTATCAGAATGAAAAATTAATTCTTTGGTAATTTTTCTATTTTTAATAGCCATTTCCCAAGCAGGCAAAGTTGTTAATTTAGTACTCATGTTTGAACTTAAATTCCATCCTATGACTTTCCTATCAAATAAATCCATTACAATAGTAAGATACAAAAAGCCTTTCGCCGTTTGTATGTAGGTTATATCTGAAACCCAAGCTTCAGCAGGCTCACTTACCGTAAATTGTCTATTTAAAACATTTGGAACTACGTAGTTATTATGGAATGAATCAGTCGTGACCTTAAACTTTCTTTTAATTTTTCGACGTAGCCCTAACATTCTCATGTACTTCTTTACTGAGGAGTTTTTTATTTTAAATCCTCTATTTTGAAGTTCTCTTGTAATTTTAAAGCATCCATATCTTCGTTTAAATTCATAGTAAATGGACGTAATTTCTTGTTTTAATAAAATTATTCGAGATTCTGTATCTGTTAGCTCTTGTTTTTTTGTTCTATAATATGTGGTTTCTGATACTTCTAATACAGTTAACATTTTTGCAATTGAAAATTCAAATTTATTGTCTTCAATGAAATTTTTAGTCGGTATTTTTCCTTGTGAAACGTATTTAGTTCCTCTTTTTAAAATTTGAAGAGAAATTTTCGAATCTTTAATTTTTCTTTCAAGGACTGTAATTACAGCTTGTTCCGCAGTTAAATTTGGGTGACCAGGACCTGGAAAACTTCTTGTTCCAAATTTTTCAAAGTCTTTTCGCCATTTGTACAAATTATCTGGAGATATTCCCAACTCTCTTGCAAGACATGCAAGTTGTCCCTTACCTCGCTCATAACTTACTTTAACTGCATTCACTTTGAAAGTACGTTCGTATGTTTTCATAGGCTGAAGTTTATGGTCAAAGATTTTCAAAATATTCGGATATTTTTTCTTGCATTTGTTTTCTGGTAAGAAGCATGCTTGAATTAACCAGTTTGGATTTAAAAGATTTGAAAAAACTTTCTGACACAACATTGTCCGAATGATTTCCTATTCGACTCATACTTCTTCTAATAAACTTATAGGAGTCTAATTTATGGCTGAAGATTTTGTTTGCATATTGAATGCCTCTATCGGAATGAAATATTAATCCTTTCTCTGGTTTTCTTTTTTTGACAGCCATTTCCCATGCTGGCATTGTTGTTTCATTTATAGTTAATCCATTACTAAGGTTCCATCCAATAATTTTTCTGTCATATAAATCCATAATAATTGTTAAGAATAAAAATCCGTTGGATGTTTGGATTCGGGCTATGTCAGATACCCATGCCTTAGATGGTTCTTCAAATGTAAATTGCTGATTTAAAATATTTGGAAACTTATATGGACTATTAATTGAATTTGTCTTAAGTCGGTAATTTCTTCTAATCTTGCTGACAAGACCTAGTTTTCTCATATGTACACAAACTTGACCTGTTTTAATTTTAATTCCTCTACTCTGCAATTCAGCGGCAATTTTTGCTCCGCCGTATAGCTCTCTATATTCATAAAATATGGAAGTTATCTCTTTTTTCAACAAATTTACTCTATGCTGTCTTGGCGAAATTGCCTGACTTTTCCATTTGTCGAATGTAGTTTTATCCGTACCCAAAACTTTACACATTTTTGTAATTGTGTATTTGTCGGAATGGTTTTTTATAAAGTCGTAGATGGTCAGGTTTGCTTCAGAAGTGTATTTACTTGCATTTTTAAAAATTTCAAGCTTAAGTTCTGATTCTTTAAGCTCATTTTTAAGCTTCCTTTTTAGTTTAGAAAATTCTGTTTGTTCTTTATTCAATCTCCATTTAGTACGTCCACAGAAACTTGTTATTCCAAATTCAAGAAACTCTTGTCTCCATCGTGTCATAAAGGTAGGATTGATGCCGAGCTTTCTTGCGCCTTTTGTAAGACCTATTTCGTATCCTAACTGGACTGCCTTCACTTTAAATTCTCGGTCGTAAATTCTACTACCCTTTTTCATTTCGTAAGCTTCAGGTTTTATTAAGTGAATTTAAGAAATATAATGACATCGATAAATAAAAGATAGTGATATATCGTTATACTGTATTTAATGGAAATTTAAATTAAGGCAAAAAGCAACTCTATTTGAGTTGCTTTTCGTTTTAAACTATCTACAGGTTGGACAAGTACTTCTTCTGGCTTCACTACAACATTTCATTGAACAATATATTCCTATCGAAGTTGAAGAATCAGTGCTGTAACATTCTGATAATTTCCCAAGATGTGTATAATGCGTTCCATCAAAGGATTTTCCACACCATGAACATTTTTTACTTGAAGAATTAGTTGATGACGAGCTATAACCATAGCTTGGTGTTTCCTTTTTTTCTTTTAATTTCTTCTGGAAGGTGGCTATTCTATATTTGATTCCATTTATAAGTTCATCATTATTTTTTGCTATTCCTCTTTTATTGCAGTCAGCCGTATAACTTTTGATATCCTCATTTAATTTAGTATAATCCACAATTATTTTGTCATATTCCCAATCCATCTTTATGGTATCCTCTCTGGCAATCAGTCGTTCATTTTCTTTAGCACAAGCATTTTTTCTTGCTTGTAAGTCAGCTGGCAAATCATTACAGCTTATTAAGAATAAGGAAATTATTCCCAGAAACAAAAATTTACTGAAATTTCTAAAATTTAAAAATGTAATTGTTTTTCTCATTAGTCTCTTGATTAAAATTTAGTTAATACGATATTTTAAAATTTTCATAAAGATACAAATTATAGCACAAGTGCTATAGTGATTTTGTTTTTTATATGTTCTTTTTGATAAGTGGAAAAGAATGATAACAAATTGAGAAAACTAATCTTCGATGAGGAAGGTTTAAAGTCGTTAGCTAAACGATTAAAAGAGCTACGTTCTGAAAAGGGTATTTCACAAGAAGAACTTGCTTACAGAGCTGAAATAACTTTATCACAGATTGCCAGAATAGAAACAGTTAAAATAAACCCTACGGTAAGTACTATATTCAAAATTGCGAGAGCATTAGATGTTCCGCTAAGCGACATATTTGATTTTGAATTAATCCAATCTTCAACTGAATAAGTCATTGATTTTAAATTATACAAAAAAACCACTCCTTAACTGAAATGGCTTTTTTTTGTAATGTATGTCAAGAGAATTAATCGATTAAAGTATATATACTTATTTTACTCATAATAAATTTTCTAACAGCATCAATATTTTCACTAAATATTTCCTGACTGACTGTAAAATCTTTTATTGGTGTTGCTTTAAACTCTTTCAGAATTGTATCAGAATTTATTTTTGCTTTACCTTCATAATTAACACGCATGTATATTATTAAATGCTCTAATTCTATTCTTTTCATAATATCTAAAATTTAATTTTTTCTCCTTTTAATGTCATTCCTTCATACTTATTCTTATCTTTTCGAATAAAAGCATCGTAATATCTTTGTATGGCACTCAAGAACAAATCAGAGTTTTCATATCTATTATAAGAGGGGCAAAAAAATATTTCAGTATCTATTTCTATAGCCACAGAAACAACTTTATTCTCCTTTTCAATTATACCAATTAGTTTACCAAAATCCGTGTTTTCTACAAAAATAGATTTACCTTTTAATTTTCCTTTGAGGCTAATATTAACGGTTTTATTAACAAAATTTCTTGCAAGGTCAATTAATTCGATAGGCTCATTACGATGTAAGACTACATCCTCTTCGAATGCGGATAAAATCGCTTTTGGAGTATTATCGTTTTTCTCATATAAACTTATTTTTGTTTTTTCCATATCCGAAACGGTTACCTTATACCATTCCTTTTCATGGAAAATAGCAAACTCAAAATCACAATCATTTGATTGTATTGCCATCAATTTCAAAATTATATCTCCATTATCGAATTTGTAGACAGGCTCAGATTCAAGCGATATTTTAATCATTGATTGGAATAATTCCTTTTTATCCATTTCTTTATTTTTAATTGATTATATATTTCTAATAATAATTCTAGCGAAAATAAATCTGTTAGAGTTTTAATGTTTTATGAATTAGTTATCGTATAGATTTTAAAATTGAACGTTGGAGAAAAACAAAAAAACTATTCATTTCTGAATAGTTTTTTTAAGGCTTACTTAATTATTGCTTTTAGTTTACTCTTATTTTAAAACCTCGATTTTAATTCTGTAATTACCACTAACTGGAACATCAATATTTTTATTAAGGAAAGTACAACTAAAATTTCCTTCAACAATATAGAATTTAGCTTCAGAATCCTCAGATAAGAAATCAACTTTTGTTATTCTGTGAGTACTTTGAGCATTAGGTTTTAACTTTAAATAAGTATCTGTGCTCTTATCTTCATAAACAATGCTTAAATCATTGTTTAGATTACAAAAATCGCTATTAATTCCATTTGTAGAAGATGTCCAAACGCTATTTGTATCTTTTAATCTAGTCTCTAAAATTTTATTTTTTTGTGCACTTGAGTAATCAATTAAGTTTTCAAAATGGGCAAAACTAACTTCAATAAATAGAGATGAATTTTCTACTTCACCAACATATTGCAAAAACAAATCCCCATTATCCAAACAATTCTCCTGACCACCAAAACCAGTAGCGTAAAGTCCGTCACTTGTGTAATTTTTCCCTGACACATTTATCTGCAAAAATAAATTGTCTCCTGAATTATCTTCATCCGAACTACTGCAACTATTAAATAGTATCATAAGGAAAGTACAGAAAAAAATCTTCATAAGTAATTTTAAATTATTCATCATATTGTTTTTAAGATTAATATAATCCAAAACTAACTCTATAGAAATATTAAAATTTGAACAACTAGTTCTCGTACAGATTTTATGATTAATCGTAAAAGATTATAGAATTTGAAGATGTAATTCTATCGTTGTCCCTTCATTTAACTTGGAAGTAATAATTATCGAATTAGAATTACCGTTGTGAAACAAGGAGATACGTTCTTTTGCCAAGTTAATCCCTTTTGATGTGTGAAGTTTACTTAAATTCATTAATTGCATTCCTTTTCCGTTGTCTATAATTTTACATAACAAAAAGTTATTTTGCTTAGTAAACGAAAGAGTTAATTTTGGATTTGCTGAATGAGAGTCAAATGCATGGACAAATACATTTTCAATAAATGGTTGAATTAACATTGGAGGAATTTCAATTTCAAATAAATCTAATTCTTCATCTACAATTAATTCAAACTGAATATGATTTCTAAATCTCATATTTTCTAGGGCAACATAAGATTTTAGATATTCAATTTCATCGGATAATGCAATTTTTTGAACTGAAGAGTTATTTAATGTTTGACGAATTATCTTTGAAAATTCTCCCATATACATAAGCGCATCATCCGTGTTATTATCAATGATATAGTTCTGAATAGAGTTCATTGCGTTAAAGATAAAATGAGGGTTCATTTGGCTTTGTAATGCCTCCATTTTAGTTTCTGCTAAACGTCTTTGAACTTCAGACTTTGCTCGTTCCTGCTTTTTTATGGTTCGAATGCGATTGATATAAATTACATAACTGCAAATAAAAACAATGACGAAACAGCTTAGTAAAAACCACCATGTTTTCCAAAAAGGCGGTGTTATTACAATCTTTAAAATATCATTTGAAGATATTTGACCAGAATATAAATCTTTGGTTTGTAATCTAATTTTATAGCTCCCATTTGGCAGATAAGTAAGATTGATATTTTTATCTTTCGTCCATTTACTCCAGTTAGAATTAGTTAATCCAAATAACTTATAACGGTATTCCAACTTATTAGGGTATTGGACGGATTGAGGTTCAAATGCAATTGAAATTGTGTTCTCATTATATGGCAGTACAATTTTATCTGAATCAAAATTTAACCAGTTAAAATGATTTTGATTAATCTTTTCGAAGTTCACTTCAATTCCTGTAACTTTTAATTTTACAGGATTGTTTTGAGCTGTGATATAGTCTTTAAAGTCGTACACATAGTAGCCGTCTTGAGTTCCAATTCTTAAAATAGTTCCATCAATATCTGAGGAAGTAAAAACTTTAGCCTTTAATCCCTGTTCCTCATCAATTAGCCGAATACTTCCATTTCTGTAAATATTTAAGCCCTTTTCTGTTCCAATAAATAAGACTTCCTTATAACATTCTAAAAATGAAATTGAATTCCCAATTAATTCTTTACGGTCAATCTTCTTAAGAATTTTAAATCCTTCCGAAACATCAATAATAAAGACATCTCCAAAAGAATTTGCAATTACAAGCTCTTTATTATCATTTATTTTGGCTTGAGCCAATTCATTTTCTTTCCAAATATTATTGAAATAGTATGAATAAAATTTTCCATTTTTATAGCTATATAGCCCATTAGAAGAAGAAATCACAAAGTATTTATCATGATTTTTTAGAATAGCAAACGCCTCTTTTGGGCTGTTTACATTACTTGATTGATATTCCTTATAAACACTACTGGCTTTAAAGTTTTCTGCTGTACAGAATCTTCCGTAAGCAACTTGGAATATAATTTTATTTGGGGTCTCAAAATCAAAAGCACTACTTGAATAAGGATAATATTCTTCAATAACCCCTTTATCATTTAATCCGAACAATCCAATAGTTGAATTTATCCAAATTATTGAATTTATAATTTTCATTCCTCTTAACTCAAATGCCTCCAAACTAGTTTTTGCAAAAGTGGAAAAATATTCAAATTGTCTTAATTGTGGTTTTGTTTTAAAACTATGTTGCGCAAATTCATAAAATTTTTGATTAGAAATTTCTTTCTGAATTTCATTTTCTTTTAAATAAGATAATCCTGTTTTGTGCAAGATTAAATTCTTATTTTGAAAATTTGCAATTGATACTATATCTAGTTTAGATTTATTAAAATCTGACGCAGAATAATATTTAATTTGTTGCTTTAAGTCTATTTTATACAATCCTTTATTGATTGTTCCAATATAAAGATTATCCGATTTTGAGTCGTAAAACAAACTCCAAACTTCTGAACTTTCAACTCCAAATACATTATTTAGGCTAAGAATTTTATTATTGATTATTTTATAAATTCCACCTGTTGCAAAATTAATCCCGTTTCCTGCAACGTATGTCACACCCCTTTTATCTGTGGCAAAATTCCAGAAAACACTACTTCCAAAATGAACATTTGAATCTTTATTTGCTAAATAATCTGTTTTACTTATCCTGCTTATGGCTTCATTAATGACATCCCCATGACAAATGAAAAGACTATCTCTTTTTTTGTAAATAGAAAATATATCTGGTTGTTTGTGATTTACAAGTTTTATATTTTTTGCTTTTAAATCAATGTTCCAAAAACCATCGTTAAAGGTGCCAAAATACACTTCAGAATCAATTTCAACAAAACCCATTACCTGAAATAGCTTTCTGATTCCAATAATTTTTTTACTAAAAATGATTTTTTTAGAGTTAATATCAAGGACAGAAACACCAAATTCTGTTCCTATATAAAGGAAATTTTTATGAATAAATAATCGTCTGATTTTGTCATGAATTAGTCCTTTCTCTTTATTAATGACTTCAAATTTTTTGCCATTATAAAAGGTTAAACCTCCACCATGACTGCCAAACCAAAGATTGTGATTTTGGTCTTCAACTATTGCCCAACAACTATTATGAGCTAATCCGTCAGAAACATAATAATTCTTTACTCCTCCATTTTGAATTGCTGACAATCCATTTGCTGTTCCAACCCATAGAATTCCTCTACTATCTTTAAATATGGAATAAACACTATTATTTGGCAATCCATCAATTGTAGAGAAATTCTCCGATGGAAATTTTTGTGAAAAAGCTATTTCCACAAAACAAAACAGTATAAATAAAAGGCTACTTTTTCTGAATGATAGCATTTATAAATTCTTCTTTTTTTCTAACAGATACAGGAAGACTTTCCCCATTGCTAAGTTCTACAAGGAGTTCATTGGTTTTATTAAATCGAATAACATAATTCAGATTTACTAAATATGATTTGTGAATTCTTTGAAAAATGGAACTAGGAAGAAGTTCTTCAATGTATTTCAAAGTTTTAGATAAAGTAATATTTCTACCATCTAAGCAGATAATTTTACAATAGTTGCTATCTGCTTCACAATACAGTATTGCGTTCGTTTTAAGCAACTCAAATCCGTTTTCCGTTGGTAGTGCTATTCTGTTAAATTCAGAGCCACCAGTGTCAATATTCTCTAGTAGCAACTTCAGCTTTTCTTCTTGAGATGCTTTATGTTGCTTTTCATCATATTTTTTGACAGTTTCCAGCAAATCGATATAATTAATTGGTTTCAGTAGATAATCTAAAGCACTACATTTTATAGCATCTATAGCAAACTCCGAATGAGCAGTTGTAAAAATGACTTCAAATTTTACTTTATTTAGTTCTTTAAAAAGTTGAAAACCATTTTTATTAGGCATTTGCACATCTAAAAAAACTAATTCTGGATTAAACTTTTCAATTGATACAATTGCATCATCAACGCTTTCACATTTATCAAGAACTAAAAATTTATCTGGAAAATAACGAGTCAAAAGTTTTTCTAAAAACTCTCTGGCGTTATACTCATCGTCAATTATAATGGTTTTAATCATTTTATAAATGTAGAAAGATTTTGAATAATTCTGCTTGTTGAATTAGTAAACGTATTGAAATTCTTTTCAAACGTATGATTTAATTCTAAAGCGTAAAAAACTGATTAAAATTGATTTGTTAATATCATAATTCATCCTAAATAATAATTTTTTTAACATAAATTTGTTTACATAAATTCCAACAAAAAATATAATAATGGCATATAAAAGTAAAAGTATTTTACAGGTCGTAAAGGAAATTGAAAGTAGTAAAGTATATCTACCTGCTTTACAAAGAAAGTTCGTTTGGGGGAAATCTCAAATTGAATTATTATTTGATTCTTTGATGAGAAATTATCCAATCGGTACATTTCTATTTTGGAATTTAGAAAGAGAAGTTGCAAATAATTACGTCTTTTATGAATTCTTAAAAGAATATGACCAAAGAAATCCTTTTAATAAAAGAAAAACAGGCAATTTCCTAAATCCAGAAATTATAGGTGTTCTTGATGGTCAACAACGTCTTAGTTCTATGTATATTGGACTTCAAGGTACTCATACAGAGAAAGCCCCTTACATGAGATGGTCAGATGAGAATTCCTATAAAAAAATCAGAATTATTTTTAAACTTACTCTCTCTACCTTATAGTATTTCTGCTGAAAATATAATAGAGATTAATGAAGAACAAAATTTTGAATTTCGTTTTTTAACAAAAAACGATAGTGAAAATTGGATTGTGAGAAAGACTAAACATATAGATGAGAATGATAATGAAAAAGTTATCGAAGAAAATATGTATTGGTTTAAGATAGGAGATGTTTTGGCTTGGAATTCAGACCCTGAATTTGATATAATCATTGATAGTTTTATTTCAAATTGTAAAAATGGTATTCAAAAAGAAAAACTAAATGTTAATAGGCGATTAATAAAAAAAGCTCTTGAAACATTTTATAAAAGAATTTCAACAGAACAACTAATTAACTATTTTGAAATTGATAAAAAAGATTTAGAAGATATTCTTAAAATTTTCATTCGCGTTAATAGTGGGGGAACTCAATTAAATAAAACAGATTTATTGTTTTCTACAATTGTGGCTACTTGGGATGACGGTCGAGAAGAAATTGAGAGTTTGTTACAGAAAATTAATAGAAAAGGTGATGGTTTTGGATTTTCAAATGAATATTTAATGCGCTGTTGTTTGGTGTTAACAGATGCTCCTGTAATTTACAAAGTAAATTCATTTAAGTCCGAAAATGTTGAAAAAATAAAAAATGAATGGACAAAGATTGCAACTTCAATTGAAAAGACTGTCGACCTCTTAGTTGAATATGGCTTTAGTCAAAGTCTATTAACATCTCAAAATGCAACCATCATCATAGCTTATTATATTTATAAGGAAGGAATAATAAATGGCACTACTAAAATTGATATTAAAAAGTACTTAATTCACTCTTTAATAAATGGAATTTACGGTAGTTCGCAAGACCAATTACTTGTCTCTCTTCGAAACTTCTTTAGAGAACCTATAAAAAACTCAAATGGAAAGGAATTTTATAAATTAAAAAATAATGTTTTTTCATTTAGTGATTTACTAAAACACGAATTACCCTCAAGAAAATCCCTATATGTAACTGAAAATGAAATAGATGATTTTTTGACTTATAAAAAGGGGAGTTCTTCTTTTTTTGTTCTTTCATTACTTTATCCAAATTTAAGATACAAAGAGATACAGTTTCACCAAGACCATATACACCCGCATTCTAAATTTTCAAATGAAAATTTTAACATACTAGGTTTGTCTGCTAATGAGCAGGAAGAATGGACGAGGCTGAGAGATATGGTACCAAATCTTCAATTAATGGAGGGCAGACAAAATGAATCCAAAAATGCTTCTGAATTCAACCATTGGCTTGGTCTAAAAACTGAATCTGAACAAAGTCATTTTAAGATAAGTAATTTTATTCCTGAGGATGAAGATTTAGATTTTAAAAATTTTAAATCTTTCTTCAATCAACGAAAAATCAAGCTAAAAAATGAACTAAAAAATGTTTTTGCAATAAATAATGAAATTAGAATTATTGCTGAAGATATTATATTAGAAGAAAAAGAAGTAATTGAAGATTAATTTTATCAAATAAAAAACATGCATTACATAACTCTTGATACAAACACTTGGATTTACTTAGCAAACGGGACTGAACCTGTTCGATTATTAAAATATATCGATAATGAAGTTGATAAAGGTAATATTACAATTCTTATACCTGAAATCGTCGTTAATGAATGGGAAGTCCATAAGGATAAAACTGTTCGACAAGGAAGTATAAAACATTTCAATGACGTAAAAATTGCTCTTGATAAAATATTAAAATTATTAGGTGACAAAGGAGAGAAAAGCTATATAAGTTTCTTAATTGACGAAAAGGATGATAAGGATTACTTTAAAGATTTTATTGACAACTTCTCTGAAAAGAAGAAAGAAGTTGAAGGTGCTGTCAGCGAAAACATTAAATTAGTTGACGAACTATTTAAAAACAAAGCTACTATAATTGGAATCAAAGATGAAATTTATAAGAAATCTGGTCAGTACGCTTTAGAAAAAAAGGCTCCTTTCAAACTTAAAAATAGTTTTGCTGATGCATTAATATTATTTAGCTTTTTAGATTATGTTAAAACAGAATCTATTGAAAATGCTATCTTTATTTCATATAATACTGATGACTTTTGTGAAAAAAAAGATGGTAAAAAACTATTGCACCCAGATTTATTAGAGGAATTTGAAAAAGCTAAAAGCAAATTTTATAAAATTGTTGGAGAAGCTTTAAATACAATTGAAAAAGATATAATTTCAAAAGAAGAGTTAGCTTTAATTGAAGAATTACAAAGTGAAAATAATTGGAATGATGATATTGAATTTTGTGATGTATGTCGAGAAAATGATAATAGAATTAATGCTCTTTATTTTAACGATAGACCTTTAATTGATGAAAGAAATTCTGAGATTATCGAAGACGCTAATCAAATTGAATTTAGCTTTGGTAAAGATTTACCTAAGTCAAAAAAAACAGGAATCTATTCTCTAATTGAGATAGGAAATTGCGACTGGTGTAGCAGTGAACATTTTAAATGCGTTGATTGCGGTTACATTAATCCAGTCTGGGAAGGAGAATATAATAAGCAAAAAGAATGTGAAAGCTGTGGATTAGAGTATTTAATATCTAGAAAATATAGCCGAGACGGTATGGAGGATATTGAATATTTAATCCCTAAACTTACGCAAACCTGTGAAAAATGTGGTGATAAATTTGATAAAGATGAAATGATAGAAAACCTTTGTATTAGATGTGAAGACGAATATTCTTACAGAGATTAAAGATTATTCAATAACAATTCAAATGAACTAAAGATTAATAAAAAGATGATAAAAGAATTAATTGAAGATTTGACTTTTAATAGGATTAACCTAGCTCAAGCATTAACAAGAGCAAAAATAATTGCTTACAAGATTAAAAATGAACAATTTAAAGAGTGGTTGCAATCAGAAATAAATGGTTATGCTAATAAAGAACTCCCTCAATATAGAAATATTGATTGTGATGTTTTCGCCGAAATAGTGGAACCTTTTAGTGGTAAAAGGACAATTCCAATTGATGTTAGTTCCTTAGAAAATGAAGTCGATAATCAATATTCATTTTATAAAATGAGAATGACACAAAGTATTGGAACTTTAGAGATTGGTTTAGAAAAAGACAGAGAAAAAGGAAACGGATACGGATATATGTACTTGCCTCTAGAATTGACGAGAACTATCAGTCAAATGTGTGATGATGGAGAAAACATTACCGCTATTAAAAGAAGAGTACAATTAAGTCAAATTGATTTTATAATTGAACAAACAAAACAAAAATTATTAGATACACTTCTTGAATTAAATGATGCTTTTCCAGATTTTGAAAATTCATTTTCTAATTCGAACAACGTTAATGAACAAAAGGTTCAAACAATTATTAATCATAATATATATGGTAATAATAGTAATTCAAATATTGGTATTGGAGATAATATAACCCAAAACATAAATAATGAAAATTCGCTTGAAGAATTAGTTAAGGAACTTCAGAAAATTGGAGTTGAAAAAATTGAAATTGAAAAAATTGAAACTATAATAAAAACCGAACCGAAAGAGAGTTTAAGTAAAAAAGCGTTAGGCTGGGTTGGAAATGTAGCTTCAAAAGCTATAGAGAAAGGAGTAGAATTACAAGTGCCGATATTAATTGAAACTATTAGCAAATATATTTAAAAAGATAAATCAATAAAATATTGATATTTCAATGTTTATATCCTTATATTAAATCGTTTAATTCTGAATCAAAATTTTATAACGTTTTATGAACATAAAAAATATAGTTAACAAATTGGAGTTAGCCTATTCTCCTTTAACAGGATATGAATTTGCTCATGTTAAACAAGACCCTTATATTGAACAAGCTTTAGAAGAAGCAAGCCTTTATGTAATTGCACAAAGACCAATTATAACTTTTGAAAATGTCATTCCAAATCCAGACCCATTAAACTATAGCTTAAATTTTGAAATTCATCAACGAGGTAATAGCAATATACTTAAAGGAAATTTACCGTTAATTCAAAGCTGTACTGATTGTGCTTTTGATGATAACATAGTATTAGCGTTCAATTTTTTAGACAATGAAAATATACAAAAAAGTTTTCCTTTAGGTAATTTACATGGTTTTTCCCTTGCTAAAGAAACTCCATCAAAGCCAGAATTCCTTTTATGGTTCTCTCCTGAGAAACTTCTCCAAAATTGGTGGAAAGGACAAATCGAATGCAAAATTGATGGAGATTTTAAATCTTTCCTTACTTATAAAGTCCATTATGTCGGTAAGGCAACTAAACAAGGAATCTTAAAGAGGCTTACTGGACATAATACATTCCAAGATATACTTTCATTAGAAAAACCAATTAATTACAAAGATTTACCTGCAAATGAAATTGCAATATTATGTTTTAAGTTTAAAGATAATATACAATTTCAAGTATTTAGAGATGTTATAGATATGAAAGAGATGAAATCTTCTCTATTGGGAGAAAATTTTCCTAATCAAGAAAAGATTTTTTTAGATGCAGAAAAAGCTCTTATTCGTGCTATGGAACCAAAATACAATAAGGAGCTTTTCAAAGGATACCCAAAAAGTAAAGATGGTTTATTCACAAACAATTATGACTATATTTCATATTCTTTTGTTGACCCAATAACTCTCAAATATAAGGAAGGCGAAATTAATGGTTCAATAAGTCACGATGGATGTGATTCGATTGTTATAAAAGGCAATAAGGAAGTAACTCTTGCTAAAGCGAAATAAAGCTAGTCTAGATGACTTGCAATTTTCCATTACTTCACACATTTGCTAAAATTATTTGATTTAGATTAATTGATGGTCAATTTTAACGTCGGTTACTCTATAAGTTAAAACTTCTACACACTCCATTTTACTCTCTTTAAAAAGAACAACATTTTTCCCTCCAACATGTAACGAACTATTAAACATTATTCCATCAGCATCAGAAAGACTTCTTATAAACTCACAAATAAATTGTGTTGGAATATATTCTAATTCGGAGTCATATCTCCTTAATGGTTTAGATAGGTCAGCGCTTATACTTTTCTTCAATAATACACTTTTAACATACTCCTTTATGTTCTCAATATTTAAAAAAAGGCTCAAACTTTCTGTAAAATCAACTAACGAAATGACCTCTCCCTTTTTTGCCACAAATTTAGCGACACTTACTTCATCTAGATAGGTGGCTCTGGTCTCATAGAAAGTTGTACTTTCCGAAGTACTTAAATACAAATATGGAATTCCTTGTGGGTTAGCTCTTCCTGCACTAGATTTTTCCTTTGACGGACTTCCCATTTCATTTAAATTATAAGCAACTTGTGCATCATTTGAATGAATTCTTGCCCTAAAAAGTATTTCTCCCTCAGGTAGAGAGTTATTCCGTGCAAAAAATTTATCCCATCGCAACTCTTCAAATAAATTCAAGTTTGTTAAAAAACGCCTTTCCCATTTCAAATCTTCTTTTAATAATGTCCAAAAGGAAGTACTTTCAATTATATCCTGCTCATAAACAACATTTTTGGTTGGAATATCAATAGTGGAACCTAATTTAGATAGAACTTCTGCTAAAATATTATGTCCTTTATCTTTATTTGCAAATAGCCCCCAATCATTATCTATTAATTGCAGTAAAGAAACTCCATCATCAGCTTCTTCAAAAGAATTTAAAAATTCTGCAAAAAAATCTAATAGTTCATCAATACTTATTAGCTCGGAATCAACTTTGATTTCACAAAAATTACAATTACCTCTTGAAGATGAATTTGACTCTATAAATCTTTTTAAATCAGTATCATTGAAACAATTACTACAAACATTCATAATTTTTAAAAAAATTAAATAATCTCATTCATTAATTCGAGGTGGTTTTTTATAGCAATCTTTTTTACCATTCCAAGCCCTGGATATTTAGACTCTTTAAGATAATTTCTCAATTCATTTGTTGCTTCGTTATGAATATTATTTGAATCAATAAATTTAACAGCTTTTTGCAAAGCTTCTTTAAATTTACCTTGTATATCAGCCCTATCAAAATTACTCGTAGATGTAAAATGTCTTATCCAAACCTCATTATTGTCTTTTCTATAAGTTAAGTGTATAGCAACTGCAAAAGGAGCGCTCCCACCTTCAATAAAGTCACTAACAAGGACTGTATAGTCTGAAAAGCCTGAATACCCTTCTTCTTTATAAAATAAATGTTCTTCAGAGAATTTTTCAGCAGACATTTCTAAATAATCACTATTTCGTTTTTGTCCACTAAATTTATCATCTAATCTAATAAGATGCTTTTCCTTTCCTAAGAGAGTTCTTTTTAAAGTCCTGTTTTCTTGAGAAAGAACTATGTACTTCACATTTTTAGAAAAAATTAACTGATTAAAACTTTGATTACTTGTGTCCGTTAATCCATTGCAGATTATCATTACATTTGAATAACCCGTTTCGATAATCAGTTTCTCTATTTCATCATAATTATTTGAAACAACAAAGGCAGGAATCCAACTGTCTTCTCCCATTAAACAATCCCCTAAACCCTCAACTATTTGACTATAATTATCAATTTCTCCAACTTGGGGATTAAGTATTAAGGCAAACTTTACATTTGCATCTCTTAGAATCGGCAAGGCAATCTTCATGCTATTGAAAGTTTTTTTGACGGGTTCGATTATTGGAATTACATTGTTATTACCTCCTCTACAACCTGCAAATTCTCTTAATGCAATTAACTCAAATTGCCTTCCTCTTAAATATGGATAATACATAGTTCTAAATTTGTATTGGTTTATTTAATTTTTCAACTAAAATCTGATAAGTTCTTTCATCAATATTCAATGCTAATCCAATCTGTCTTAATTCTTTAAAAAAAGATTTTATATTTATGGTATTAGATTTACGTTTCTTTAATTGTCCAATAAACAATAAATTCAAGTCTTCTAAAGGAATTTGTTTTATTAGAGCACTACAAATATCAAACATATTAAAACTATTCATTGTCGGTAGTTCTCCATAATATTGATTAATAATTGATTTATACTCATTCGTTCTTATTGAACGAATAATGCTTTCTGCGTCTATATCTAAATTTATTTTTGCAGGTCTTATTTCAGTCATTTTTAGAGACCTTGGATAGTTATTTAAAGCGATTATTCCGACCGAATCATCCTCTTTTAAGTATTTATCAATTAATGCTTCATGAGTAACAATATACGATTCTTTAAAAATCTTACGATAATCAGATAGTTGCCCATTAAGTCTTTTGTTTGAATCTAATTCCGTTTTAATTTCGT
>NZ_NRQV01000024.1:0-65646 GCF_004119505.1 Flavobacterium sp. YO64
AGTTAAACTGCATCTTTTTATCGTCAAGCATCAATCAAAATTCTTTACTTTTTTGTGTTAAACTTTTTATTGTAGTACATGTACTACAATAAAAAGGAAAAAATCAATCAAAAAAACACCAAAACTAATCAAACAAGGAACAAATCTTACATTTACACCTGGAAATTTCAATTTATTGCAGTATTAAGAAAAAAAGCGTAGAAATACGGGGTAAAAAAAACAACAAAGCTTAAACAAAAGTTAAAAAATTAAAAAAAGGCAAACAATTGCAATAAGCAACTATTTACCTTTTATTTCCTTATTAATTTAAAAACTAAGATTCAATTATCGAATTAATCTGAGAAAATAATTGTCCATCACTTAAAAAAGCACCTTGCTGAATCAACTCAAATATAGATGCATTTCTATCTTCAGTAAATACCTTCTTTCCAACCTTCATTTCAATGTTTTCAGTAAACATATTATCAGACAACCATTGTAAACCTTCCGTAGTTAAAAAATCAGTTTCTTCAACTAATGATTTCAAAACTATTGATTGTACATGAGTTTCAAAACACTGAAACAAGAAAATATGATTTCTCGAGAAATGCTCTAAATATTCAGCTCTTGACAATACCCCTTCCCAAATTAAATCTGAGAAAACATCTAATTCCTGCTCAGCAACTTCAGGTTTGTTTACTTTCAGAGCATCCCACTCTGCTTTATCAATAGCTTGTGTCGCTAAAAAGCTAGCAAATTCAGCATGTAATTCATCAAATTGTTCTTTTGTTAATCTTGCGTATTTCATTTTATTTTAGGCTTTATGCTTTACGTTGTAAGCTTTAAGCAATACGCTATAAGCTACCAACCATAAGTCTAATTATTACTATTGATCTGTATTAAACAAAAAAATCCCGATTTACATCGGGATTTTCATATAATCTTTAAAACTATTACTTTTCAGCAACAATTTCGTAAGCTAACTCAACGATTACATCTCTGTGTAGACGAACTGAAGCATTGTATTTTCCAGTACGTTTAACGATTCCACTAGTGATGAATTTTCTATCGATAGCATTTCCAGATTTCTCTAAAGCTTCAGCGATATCAATATTCGTGATAGAACCAAAAAGTTTCTCTCCACCAGCTTTTGCTGTAAGTTTAATTTCAAGAGCTTTTAAAGTTTCAGCTAATGCTTTAGCATCAGCAACAACTTTAGCTTCTTTATGTGCTCTTTGTTTTAGGTTTTCAGCTAAAACTTTTTTAGCAGAAGGAGTTGCCAATGTAGCAAAACCTTGAGGAATTAAAAAGTTACGACCGTAACCAGGTTTTACAGATACTACATCATCTTTAAATCCTAGGTTTTGTACGTCTTGTTTTAAAATAATTTCCATGTTGTTGTCCTTATTTTTAGAAGTTAGGTTCTGATCTAACAGAAACCAGCGACTAGATTTTTTTTATACTATTTTAATAAATCGGCCACGTATGGCATTAAAGCTAAGTGACGAGCTCTTTTTACAGCTACAGAAACTTTTCTTTGGTATTTTAATGAAGTTCCAGTTAAACGACGAGGAAGAATTTTTCCTTGCTCATTTACGAATTTCAATAAGAAATCAGCATCTTTGTAATCGATGTATTTGATTCCTGATTTTTTGAAACGACAATACTTTTTAGTTTTGTTAGTTTCAATGTTTAAAGGCGTTAAATATCTGATATCTCCGTCTTTTTTTCCTTTTGCAGATTGTTCGATTGTAGACATAATAATTACGCTTTAGTAGATTTTAATTTTGCTCTTCTTCTTTCCGCCCATGAAATAGCATGTTTGTCTAAACTTACAGTTAAGAAACGCATAACTCTTTCGTCACGTCTGAATTCAGTTTCAAAAGCAATTAGAACTTCTCCAGCTACTTTGAATTCGAATAAATGGTAAAAACCACTTTTTTTGTTTTGGATTTCGTAAGCCATTTTTTTAAGACCCCAATCCTCTTTCGATACCATTTCAGCTCCTCTACTAGTAAGAAATTCTTCAAATTTCGTTACTGTTTCCTTCACCTGAACCTCAGATAAAACGGGATTTAAAATGAAAACAGTTTCATAATGATTCATAAATACAATATTTATTTGTTAAAATTGGGTGCAAAAGTAATCATAATTTTTAAATATACAACACTTTTTTACTTTTATTCGTTGTAATGTAAAAAACAGAGCTTAACTTTAGTTTTTTTTACAAAAAAATAATACATTTACTATTGCTATCCTGAATTTATTCTAAATTTATTGTTATGAAACTAAACTGTGTTGTTGTAGATGATAGTTCTATACAAAGGACAATTATTGCAAAATTAGTCAATAATCACCCAGGTTTGCATTTAATCGGTGATTTTTCTAATGCAATTGAAGCGAAGAGTTGTATCTCTTTAAATAATATCGACCTAATATTTCTTGATATAGAAATGCCTGTTATAAACGGCTTTGACTTCCTTGATGGACTAAAGTCTAAACCGCAGATTATATTCATTACTTCTAAAGCTGAATACGCTTTGAAAGCTTTTGATTATGATGCGACCGATTATTTGCAAAAACCTATTGCCGTTGACCGTTTTAATGCTTCTGTAAAAAGAGCTATAGATATGCATTTGCTTAAAAAAGAAGTTAAAGAAGAAGAAGGCGAACATATTTTTATCAAAAGCAACCTTAAAAAACTTAAAATCTTCACCGCAAAAATCAAATGGATCGAAGCTTTTGGAGACTATGTAAGAGTGGTTACTGAGGACGACAGTAATTTGGTACTTTCAACTATGAAGTCTTTTGAAAATGACTTATCAAAAGATAAATTTATTCGTGTACACAAATCGTACATCATTAATATAGATAAAGTAGAACGTTTTAACAGCAAGTTTGCCGAAATAGGGATTACTAAAATTCCGCTTAGCCGCAACAAAAAAGAAGACTTAGTAAAAGCATTGTCAACGTCGTAATTTTTAATAAAAATCGACATTAACAACAACCTTTACAGCTCTGTACTGAGCAACAGCCTCAAAACTATTCAATATTTTTTGGATAGTTTTTTTTGTACTCCCTAATGGAATTTCCTGTGGAATTTTAATCAAAATAGTTCGAATATACTCGTTTCGGATTCTATTTATTGCAGGCTCTTCAGGACCCAGAACCGGCATTTTTAAGTTCTGACTTAAAACCTGATACAACCACATAGAACCCTCTTTTAGCTTTTCAAACTCACGATGTTTTAAAGTAAGTTTAATAATCCTGAAATAAGGCGGGTATTTATAAATCATCCTATCATACAATTGCTCCTTATACATACCCATATAATTATGGTTTGTAACTTGTTGAATTGTGTTATGATTTGGATTGTATGTTTGAATCACCACTTTGCCCTGCTTTTCAGATCTCCCTGCTCTTCCTGCAACCTGCGTCATCATTTGAAAACTGCGTTCAAAAGCTCTAAAATCTGGATGATGCAGCATATTATCAGCATTCATAATTCCAACCAAACTCACATTATCAAAATCAAGACCTTTAGCCAGCATTTGTGTTCCAACCAAAATATCTACTTCTCTATTTTTGAAAGTATCGATAATTTTTTCAAAGCCAAATTTACCTCGCGTTGTATCTTGATCCATTCTGGCTGTTTTAGCTTTTGGAAAAAGAGAAATCAATTCCTGTTCAATTTGTTCCGTCCCAAAACCTTTAGTTGTCAAATCTATACTCGAACAGCTATGACAATGTGTTGGCTTTGCAATTGAATAACCACAATAATGACAACGCAATTGATTTTTAAATTTATGAAATGTCAAACTAACATCACATTGCTGACAATGCGGTACATGACCACAAGTCATACATTCTATTATAGGTGAATAACCTCTTCTGTTTTGAAATAAAATTACCTGTTCACCTAAAGACAAAGCTTCGGCAATTTCTTCAATTAAAAGATCACTAAAATGCCCCGTCATTCTTTTTCTGAAATGTTTGTCTTTTAAATCAACCAAAACCACTTCAGGCATTCGAACATTTTTGTAGCGTTCGGTTAAAGTGACCAAGCCATATTTATCTGTTTGAGTATTAAAATAAGTTTCGATACTCGGGGTCGCAGATCCTAATAGTACTTTGGCATTATGAAAATTTGCCAAAACAATTGCAGAGTCGCGTGCATGATATCTTGGTGCAGGATCAGTTTGCTTAAAAGTCTGCTCATGTTCTTCATCAACAATAAGCAAACCCAAACTATTAAAAGGCAGAAACAAGGCAGACCTCGCTCCTATTACAATCTGTGCTTTTTCAGAATTTTCAAGCGTTTGTTTCCAAACCTCAACTCGTTCATTATTGCTGTATTTTGAATGAAAAACGGCAACTTTATCTCCAAAATGAAGCCTCAATCGAGAAACTAATTGTGTTGTAAGTGCAATTTCTGGCAGCAAGTACAAAATCTGTTTACCCGTTTCTAAATATTCTTCAATCAGCTTAATGTAAATTTCTGTCTTTCCACTTGATGTAACACCATGCAGAAGACAAACTTCTTTTTCTAAAAAACTATTTTTAATTGCTGTAAAAGCGTTTTCCTGAGCTTCGCTTAATTGAAGTTCTTTTTCCGATTTTTCTCCATTAAATGAAACACGATCGTGCTGTAAATAATACTCTTCAAAAATTTCTTTCTCGATTAAAACTTTTACAACAGCCGAAGTAGAATTTGAAACTTCAATCAATTTCTTTACCGTAATTGGTTTCTTTTCTGAAGCGCTTATCTGAAAATAAGCCAATACAATTTCTTTTTGCTTATTAGCACTTTTTAAAACCTCAAGCAGTTCTCCTAAACCATTATCTGATTCATATTGTGAATGTAATTTTACATAACGAATCAGCTTTGGTTTATAACTTTCTTTTATTTCTTCCTCTAAAACAATAATATCCTTTGCAATTAATTTTTGAAGAATTGGCAGAATATTTTTCTTATTTAAAATCGAAACAATCTCCTGAACTTTAAGTGAACTTTGATGCTGCAGCGCTTCATAAACTAAAAACTCATCATCTGAAAGTTCTGAATCATTTACAACAACTTCTGGTTTGTGCGAAATAATAGTTTCACTTTCTAATAATAATCCAGTTGGAAAAGCACCGCGATAAACATCGCCAATGCCGCACATATAATAATTAGCAACCCAAAGCCAATGTTTGATCTGCGTTTCGGTCGCAATAGGTTTTTCATCTAAAATCTGATGAATTTCTTTAGCCTCATATAATGTTGGTGCGTTTTCGTGTATATCGATCACCAGCGCCGTATAAATTTTACTTTTACCAAATGGCACTGCCACCCGCATACCCTTTTTTATAAAATGATATTCAGATTCAGAAACACGATATGTAAAAGTTTTAGCTAAGGAAAGCGGTAAAACAACTTCGATAAAAAACATGTACTAATTTTATAGGATTCGGAAACTCATTATTTTCCTGAAGGTTTAGCTAAATAATCATTAACCAATTTCAAAGTATGATTTAAAGATTCTGTGTTAGTTCCATCGTCATGACCAGGAATAACATATACCGGTTTCTTGAATTTTGTCTGCACTTTATTCATCGATTTCTGCCATTCTTTTACGTCAGCATCTCCTAAATAACCAAGATCAACAGCGGATATGCTTTTTACAAAACAACCTCCGTAAAGTATTTTCTCTTTATCAAACCATACAACAACATTATCAGAAGCATGACCTTTTCCTGGATAATAAACCTCAAAAGTATGCTGACCGACTGTAAATGTTGTGTCATTCGGAATTATAAATTCTGCCCTGCCTTCTTTATTTTTTTTAAGAATCTCATCTGTTAATTTGATTGTATAGGTTTTAATTCCTTTTTTTCTATAAAAATCTAATCCTCCAGCACGATCTTCGTGAGAGTGTGTCGCAAAATGCATTATAACCTTTTTATTATGCCTTGCTTTTATCGTATCCAATAAAGGCTGAAACTGCGTTTTATCCCAAGGCGCATCAAACAAGACCACGCCTTTACTTGTAACTAAATACAAAGCATTGGCAGAAATCTTTGTTCCTTTATAATCATGAAATGTTTTATAAACATAAAAGTCACCCGTAAGATGACTTATTTGTAATGGCGAGTTCTTAGATTGTCCAAAACTATTTGAAGCTAAGACTAAGAATAAAATTATCGAAGCTAATTTTCGCATATTTTAATAATTAATTTTTCACTCGTGTCCAGTATTGTGTTCTTCCCATTAAAGAAATTCCAACATAACCACGAAGTTTCAATTTATCTGCAGATTCTAATGAAATATAACATTTGTATTTTTTACCATTTGTAGGATCTAAAATAGTTCCTCCATTATATTCAGAACCATCTTTTTTAAGACCATTCATAATAACCATTCCTAAAATAGGTTTATTCTTCTCAGTACCGTCACATTTAGTACAAACATCCTTTTTATGATCAGCACGAAGAATCTCAACTATTTTACCATAAATTTTTCCAGATTTTTCATAAACCTCTACTACAGATTTTGCCTCACCAGTTTCGTCATCAATAGTTTTCCATTTTCCGATAACACTTTGAGATTGCATTGTACTTAATGCGAAGAAAAAAACACCAATTGTTAAAATCCAATTTTTCATACCTATTTATTTTTTTTTGTTTTAATTTTCTGATTGAGGCATTCAATTCAAAACCCAAAAGCAGAATCATACAGTTTATCCAAATGTAAAACATTAGAATTAATAATGTTCCAATTGAACCATAAAGTTCGTTATATTTTGAGAATTTTATAACCCAAATCCCAAAAAAGAACGAAGATATAACAATTAAGATTGTTGTAAAAACTGATCCAATACTTATAAAAGGGACTTTATTATACTGCTTTGTACCATAACGCAATAATATTGAAGATGTTATCAAAATCATCAGCATAATAAATAAATATCTACTTAAAATGATCAACGGAATACGATCACTCAAAACATCCTGAATAATTGTTTTTTGAATAAAAACCTCAAAAACAACAATCGTAGCCACCGTTACAAACAATATAATAGTCATGACAAGCGAAATGGCCAATGCAACCAAATATTGTTTTAAAAAACCACGCTTATCAAAAACATGTTTAGAAGACTCGAAGCCGCTTAAAATTCCGTTAATACCATTTGCCATTAAAAAAATCGAAAGCAAAAATCCCGACGATAACAATCCAGAATGACTATTATTTAAAATATCACTAATGATTTTACTAATAGCATCGTAAGTATTTGGAGGAACTCCCTGCTGCACAAACTGTAAAAAATCGGCCTGAAAACCTTCTATCGGAATAAAAGGAATTAAGTTTAAAATAAATAATGCAAAAGGAAATAAAGCCATAAAAAAGCTGAAAGAAACAGCGCTGGCATGATAAGAAAATGCGCCTTCAATAATTCCTAAAGTATACATTTCAAGCAAATCATACAGTGAAAAACCCTCCAGCCAAGGCAATTTTATTTTCTTAAAAAATCGGGCTATAGAACGTATTACAGGTACTTTTTCAATCCGATCTTCTATTTCTTGAGACATACTATTTTAGATTTTAGATTGTTGAGTTGGATTTTAGATTAAAAAAGTTACAATTTAAAACACTTTACTCAATTAAAAAGCTTTTAAACTCAAATCCATATTGTAAACGGAATGAGTTAATGCTCCAGACGAAATATAATTTACACCGCAAAGCCCATATTCACGAATGGTTTTTTCACTGATATTTCCTGAAGATTCTGTCTGACATTTTGAACCAATCAAAGCTACAGCAGTTTTAGTATCTTCATAATTAAAATTATCAATTAAAATTCTGTGAACACCGTCACTCAACAAAATTTCACGAATTTCATCAAGATTTCTAGCCTCAACAATAATTTTTAAATCTAGATCATTCTCTTTCAAATACTCTTTCGTTTTTTTTATAGCAAGTGTAATACCACCGGCAAAATCAATATGATTATCCTTCAACATTACCATATCATATAAAGCATAACGATGGTTTTCTCCGCCTCCAATTTTCACCGCCCATTTTTCTGCTGCTCTAAAATTTGGAGTCGTTTTGCGAGTATCTAATATTTTAGCTCCCGTTCCTTCTAAAAGCTGTACACAATGATTTGTTTTGGTTGCAATTGCAGACATTCTCTGCATAGTATTTAAAACTACTCTTTCGGCCTTCAAAATAGATTGAGAACTTCCAGAAACTTCAAAAACAATTTCACCATATTCTACATGCGTTCCATCTTCAATAAAAGTTTTCACCTTTAATTTCGGATCAACATAATCAAATATCATTTTCGCAAGCGCAACACCAGCAATAATTCCCTGATCTTTTACCAATAATCTTGCTTGACCATGAGCAGTATCAGGAATACAAGCAAGAGAACTATAATCGCCTGATCCTACATCTTCTCTAATCGCATTACGAATCAAAAGTTCTAATTCTGATTGAAATTGAGCTTCACTTATCATTTTTATATTTTTTATAATAGGCTAAATTATGACTTATTTTATGGAATTAAAAGTTTCCATTGTACGAAAAGTTTCTTATTAACTTTTTTTTATCAGCTGCGGATTATTAAAATTAAAATGATTTCAAAAAATCTGTGCTAATCTTTTTAATCTATCACATAAATCTTTAGCGGAATATTTAAAGTTTATATTTTTTTTCAACTAAAATCCGCATCCACAATTAAAAACATTAAATATCTTTGAGGTTCAAGCAAACAAAATTTATGGGATTAATTAAAGATATTTACTCAGTTTCTTTCTACGAAAAATTTAGTCAGGCTGTAGCCGAAGTGCATCCAACATTCAACAAACAAAAATTTATTGAAGCAATTTATGAAGGTGATTTTGCTCAAAAAGAATGGAAAGAAAGAATGAAACATACCACAGTTGTATTTCATCAATTTATGCCGCAAAATTTCCCAGAAGCTGTTTCTCTAATTGACAAAATCATTGAGAATTTAAAGAAAAATAATTTCACAGACAGCAATCTGGCTTTTATCTTCTTTGCCGATTATATCGAAATTTACGGTTTAGACGATTTTAAAACTTCGACGAAAGCCTTTGTTTCTATAACACAATTTATAAGCTGCGAATTTGCTGTTCGTCCTTTTATTCTAAAATACAAAGAGCAAATGATCGACGAAATGGTAAAATGGTCACAGCACGAAAATCACCACGTACGTCGTTTAGCCAGCGAAGGCTCGCGCCCAAGATTACCGTGGGCAATGGCAATTCCGTTCTTGAAAAATGATCCTTCTTCTATCCTGCCTATTTTAGAAAACCTAAAAAACGATCCTTCCGAATATGTGCGAAGAAGTGTTGCTAATAACTTAAATGATATTGCAAAAGATAATCCGCAAATTGTATTAGAAATCGCTTCTAGATGGAAAGGTCAAAACAAAGAAACCGACGGAATCATCAAACATGGCTGCCGAACTTTATTAAAACAAGGACATCCTGAAATTTTAAGTCATTATGGTTTAGAAAGCACAAATATTGAACTTTCGTCATTTACAGTTAAAACACCTATTGTAAAAATTGGCGATTATCTGCAGTTTCACTTTCATTTAAATAACAAAAATGAAGACCCCAAAACCATTCGTTTAGAATATGCTGTTCATTACAAAAAAGCAAAAGGACATTTGGCTAAAAAAGTTTTCAAAATAAGCGAGAAAGTTTACCATCCGAATCAATTAACCAAAATTGAAAGAAACCAATCTTTTAAATTAATTACAACAAGAGTTTTTCATACAGGAACGCATCAATTGTCGATTATTATTAATGGAACGGAAAGTGAAGTTTTGGAATTTGAATTGATTGATTAAACACAAATTACCCCAGTTTAATGGGCTAGTTTGTCATTTAGACGAAGGAGAAATCTCCACGAGTAGCTCCGCAACGAAAACCCAATCTTTGTAGAGTTTCTTGTGAAGCTTTCTCCTTCGTCGAAATGACAAAAAAATGTGACAAATAGATAAATTTGAAAAAACATACATTTTCACTACTTTTATAGATAATACAAAAAACAAACTTTTCTTAATCTAAATTAAGTTACAGACAAGCGCCGTCGCTTTAATTTTGTTTTCAAATCAAATAAAAAATACCACATGTCAAATATCAGTTTAATTATCGAAGAACGTGCTGCCAATATTGGCAACTTCATGGTCGGTCGTTTACTCCCTTTCCGTGAAAAAAGAGCTGTTGGTCCATTTGTATTTATCGATCATATGGGACCTGCACATTTAAGTGATCATGAAAATATGGATGTTCCTCCGCATCCGCATATCGGACTTTCGACTTTGACATTCTTGTTTGAAGGAAGCATTATGCATCGTGACAGCTTAGGAACCGAATTGGAAATAAAACCCGGCGCCGTAAACTGGATGACAGCAGGAAAAGGAATCGTTCACTCTGAAAGAACGCCAGAATATTTAAGACATTCAGACAAAATGCTCCACGGATTACAGATTTGGGTGGCGCTTCCAAAAGAATTGGAACAAATGGATCCGAATTTCACACATGTTGAAGCAGATGATATTCCAGCTTGGGAAGAAGATGGCATTTCATACAAATTAATTGCCGGAGAAGCTTTTGGAAAAAAATCACCCGTTCCGGTTTATAGTCCGCTTTATTTTATTGAAATTAAAAGTAAAGAAGCCCAAAAAATCAATATTGGAAGTCATTTATTTGGCGAAAGTGGTTTATATATCTTAGAAGGAAGCATCAAAAGCGGAGAACATACTTACGATCCAAAACAAATCTTAATTACAAACGACAGTACGCTTTGTGAGTTTGAAATTGCCGAAAATTCAACTGTTTATATCTTTGGCGGACAACCGTTTCCTGAAGAACATTTTATCTTTTGGAACTTCGTTTCATCAGATAAAAACCTCATCGAAAAAGCCAAACAAGACTGGACAGCACAGACTTTTCCAAAAGTTCCAGACGAAACCGAATTCGTTCCGTTACCTGAACCAAGAATCAAATAAATTATGAAAACAATATCAGCACAAATAGATACTCGTTTGTATCGCACCGAAATAACATCATCCAGCGGAAATATTGTAATCGCCGACGAACCTCAAGAAGTTGGAGGAAAAAATCTTGGTTTTAGTCCATCAGAGCTTTTAGCATCTGCATTAGCGTCTTGTACTTTGATTACATTGCGAATGTACATAAATCGCAAACAATGGGATGTTTCTGAAATCAATGTAAAAGTAGATTTTGAAAGAGACAGCCATCAAAACATTTCACTATTTACAAGAAAAATTGAAGTTACAGGCGAAGTCGATGAAAAACAACGACAACGATTAGAGACAATTGCAAACAGCTGTCCGATACACAAAACATTAACAAACTCAATCGAAATTAAAACCACCTTAATATAATCATCATGGAAATTCAACAAACAAACGATACAAGAAGAGGTTACTTTGAAGCTGTAGAAGACGGAAAAGAAGCTGGAAAAATGACTTATACTTGGGCAGGAGACACAAAATTTATTATTGATCATACCGAAGTAAACCCAGATTTTAACGGAAAAGGTGTTGGTAAAAAACTAGTTATGGCTGCTGTAGAATATGCCAGAACTAATAATTTAAAAATTATTCCGCTTTGTCCTTTTGCAAAAAGTGTTTTTGATAAGGTTGAGGAAATTCGTGATGTACTTTTTTCTTGAGTTACAAAGGTTCAAAGTGACAAAGGTTCAGAGGTTTTAGTATAGAGACGCACAACAGTGCGTCTTTTTTTATTTGATCATTTCTTTAAAAACTTTGTCCCTTTGAACCTTTGAGCCTTTGTCCCTTAAAAACAAAATTTTCAAATTTCCGCGAAAACTCGTATATTTGCGCGTAATTTAAACTTAGAGTATGACAAGGATAATTACGCTTTTCTGTATTTTTATAGCACAAATCGGCTTTTCTCAAACAGCTGAAAGTTATTTAGAAAAAATCAGAAATAATGAAGCTCTCTTAACAGCTTTCTTTCAACAAATGCCAAAAGGAGGCGATTTACACCACCATTTTTCAGGATCAATTTATGCAGAACCTCTTTTAGAAAGAGCAATTGCAGAAAACTTTTATTTGGATGTAGAAACTATGGCAGTTTCTAAAACAAAACCTGCTAATGGAAACTGGGAAAGCTTCTCCTCTCTTAAAGAAAAAGGAAAACTAGACTATTACGAACAGCAAATTATGCAGACTTGGTCTATCAAGGATTATAATGGTTCTGTACCATCTGACGATCAGTTTTTTGATTCTTTTATGAAATTCGAACCAACTATCGCAGGTCATTTTGCAGAAGGAATGCTTGAATTAAAAAAGCGTGCTATTTCAGAAAATGTAAGTTATATTGAAACTCAATTATCAACGATTCCGTCTGACATGAATGTTTCTGATTTAGCAGATTTCAATACAAAATTACGTCAGGCTGCAACGCAAAAAGATGAAAAAGCAGTTTTAAAACTTTTAGATGAATTGTATAAAGCACTTCAACAAAAAGATGCCAAAAAATATGCTTTAGATTTCAACAACAATTTTATTGCAAAACTGCATAAGGACTTAAAAATGGATGATGAAAAATTCACAATGCGTTATCAAAACTTTGTGCTGCGTTTTATGGATCCTGTAGACTTGTTTAAAAACTTAGTTATTGCTTTTATTTCTTCTAACGAAAGCAAGCTGACTGCGGGTGTAAACATAGTTTCTCCAGAACACGGACAAAATTCTATGGAAGATTACTGGCTTCACATGGTGATGTTTAAATATTGTCATTCAAAATTTCCTGACGTAAAATATACACTTCACGCAGGCGAATTAACTTTAGGTTTGGTTCAGCCAGAAGATTTAACTTGGCATATAAATGATGCGATTTATATTGCTGGTGCCAACAGAATTGGTCACGGAGTTGACATTGCTTACGAAGCAAATTCATATGATTTATTGAAATATATGTCTAAAAACAATATTCCAATTGAGATCAATTTAGCCAGTAATGAGTTTATATTAAAAGTAAAAGAAAACAGACATCCATTTACACTTTACAAAGAATTCAATGTGCCAATAGTAATCAGTACAGACGATGCAGGGATTTTAAGAACTAATATGACAGAGCAATATGTTTTATTAGCCAAAAGATATCCTGATGTGAATTACGAAACGATTAAAAAATACGTTTACAACAGCATCAATTACAGTTTCATTCAAGATGCATCAGTAAAAAAACAATTAATCAAAGATTTAGATTCTCGTTTTAAAACTTTTGAAGCGAAGTTCTCTAAAAACTAAATTATAAACCTAACAGGTTTTAAAAACCCGTTAGGTTTGTCACTATTAAAATTATGATTCTAGAAGCCGTATTTCTTTTCATAAAACCAGAATTAGCAAATCAATTTGAAGCCGATTTTGCAAAAGCAAGTCAATACATTTCATCGATCAACGGTTATTTAGGTCATCGCTTAGAAAAATGTATTGAAGTAGATAACAAATATCTTTTATTAGTCGATTGGAATACGCTTGAAGATCATACAATAGGTTTTAGAACTTCTGAAGCGTATTTGGAATGGAAAAAGATTCTACATCATTATTACGAACCGTTTCCTATTGTAGAATATTTTGAAACCGTTTTTGAAAATAAAAAATAGAGATTTCTTTTGCCACAGCTTTCACAGATTAACACCAATTAGATTTAATAAAAAATCATTTTAATCTGTGAAATCTGTGGCTAAAAAATAAAATTCGTGCTAATTCGCGAAATTCGTGGCAAAAAAACAGACACAATGAACATCAAACTCATCGCAATAGGCAAAACAGACAATAAATCGCTTCAAACTTTGATTGACGATTATACCAAACGTTTGTCGTTTTACATCAAATTTGATTTGGAAATTATTCCCGATATCAAAAACGTAAAAAACTTATCTGAAAGTCAGCAAAAAGAAAAAGAAGGCGAATTGATTCTGTCGAAACTTTCGCCAACCGATCAATTGATTTTATTGGATGAAAACGGAAAAAACTTCTCCAGCGTTGGTTTTTCTGAAGAATTGCAAAAGAAAATGAATTCTGGCGTAAAAACACTAGTTTTCGTAATTGGAGGTCCTTACGGATTTTCGGAAACGGTTTATAAAAAAGCACAAGGAAAAGTTTCACTTTCGCTAATGACGTTTTCACACCAAATGGTTCGCTTATTTTTTATCGAACAATTGTATCGCGGATTTACGATTTTACGAAATGAACCTTATCATCATCAATAAAGGTTGATCGTTGATTCGTTTAATCGTTTAATCGCAATTTCTAGAAAACAAACTCTTCATCTTCGTTTATAAAAACAAATGGAATCTTTTTATCTATAATAGATTTTACAAGAATTTTAGACTGAATATAATCTCCATAACTCATATTTTTATCATATGAAAATGTGATTTGAGCTTTTGGATTTATAACCAAACTATCCAAAAATGGCTTTAAATTACTTTTAGGAAAATCATACGTTTTTCTTCCGCTGTATTGTATCATTCCGTTCTTCTTAAAATACAACTGACTTCTATTATTGGCAATTTCCATTTTATAATACACTTTCGTAAAAGGCAGAAAAGCGAGATTCTTCCCGATTGAATCTGCGTATGAATAATAATTTTCAGCATTTTCATTTTTGTGGGCACTGTCTGCTCTTTTCTTTTCCTGCATTTTCATAACCTGCGGAATTACCATTTTCAAAGGCAAACGCTTATCGATGTTAAAAATCCAATTGGTCGAAATAATAGCACTTTTTCTGTTTAAATCAGCAATCGTATCTTTTCCTTTGATTTTAAAAAAAATGTAAATTGGCGAATGATCTTGTACGTCTTTTACAATTGAAACATTTGATTTTGGAAGTAAAACGTCTTCTTTTTTCCCGCAGGATAAAAATAGAAAAGCTATAATTATAGTAACGTATTTCATATTTGTTTGTTTTTAAACTCAAAGTATGTCATTTCGACGAAGGAGAAATCACACTAGTATTTCCTGAGAGAAATTCGCCAATCTTTGTCGATCCTACAACGAAGATTTCTCCTTCGTCGAAATGGCAAACCAGGCGATTATATCAATTATAAATCTAATTTATTAAACAAAGTAACACATTCAACCGCTTCTTTCACATCATGCACACGAAGAATTTTAGCACCTTTTGTCAAAGCAATTGTATTTAAGAATGTTGTTCCGTTTAAAGCTTCTTGCGGTGTAATATCAAGCGTTTTATAAATCATTGATTTTCTTGAAATCCCAGCTAAAACAGGTAATTCCAGAAGATTAAAAAGCTCCATTTTTTGCATCACTTCATAATTCTGATCCGTTGTTTTGGCAAAACCAAAACCTGGATCTAAAATCAAATCATTAATTCCTAAACTTCTCGCTTTTTGCACTTTTTCAGAAAAATAAAAAAGCATTTCTTTTACAATATCATCGTACTGCGTCAAACTCTGCATCGTTTGCGGATTACCGCGCATATGCATCATAATGTACGGAACATTATACTTTGCTATTACATCAAACATTTTGTTGTCTAATTCTCCCGCAGCAATATCGTTTATAATCGCTGCGCCGCTTTCTATACTTGCTTTTGCAACTTCGGCTCTAAAAGTATCAATTGATAATAATGCTTGTGGAAAATGCTTTAAAATTAATTCGATAGCTGGAACAATTCGGTCGATTTCTTCTTGCTCAGAAACAAATTCAGCACTTGGTTTACTTGAATAAGCACCAATATCTATAAAAGTTGCGCCTTCAGAAAGCATTTTACCAACCTGCGAAATAATATCGTCTTCATTTTTATATTTTCCTCCATCAAAGAAAGAATTCGGCGTAACATTCAAAATTCCCATTACTTTAGGAATCGATAAATCTATAAGTTCGCCTTTGCAGTTAATCGTCATCGTTTGTTTTGTTTCAAGTTTCAGGTTTCAAGTTATCACCGTTAACACTTTGTTTAGAAAAAACTTGAAACAAAGAAAACACTAAACTTGAAACTCTTTAATTTAATCCTTATTTTTGGAAAAATTTTAGCAAATATACAGCAATAAATGAAGAATACTTCTCAAGAATTTGATAATGTAATCACGGTTTGCCGAACCTTATTTATCAATAAAATGAAAGATTACGGCAGTGCGTGGAGAATTTTAAGACTTCCATCGTTGACGGATCAAATTTTCATAAAAGCACAAAGAATCAGAAGCTTACAAGAAAACGATGTTCGCAAAGTTGATGAAGATGAAAAAGGAGAATTTATCGGGATCATCAATTATTCTATTATGGCTTTAATTCAGTTGGAATTAGGAGTTGTTGACCAGCCTGATCTTGATGTTGAAAAAGCAACTGAATTATATGATGCTAAAGTAAAACTTACTAAAGATCTAATGGAAGCCAAAAATCATGATTACGGAGAAGCATGGCGTGATATGCGTGTGAGCTCTTTAACTGATTTAATTCTTCAAAAACTGCTTCGCGTAAAACAAATTGAAGATAACAAAGGTGCAACTTTAGTTTCTGAAGGCATTGACGCTAATTATCAGGATATGATTAATTACGCTGTTTTTGCTTTAATCTTAAATCCAATAAACAAATAAATTTCCAATTTTTATCCCGATAGCTATCGGAACCAAAATCCAAATAAAGAATTGGAATTTGGGATTTTCTTATTGAAATTTAAATTTTAAATATTTGCCATGAAAAACATTATTACTCAGTTCTCCCGCATATTTGTAGGTGTATTATTTATCATTTCAGGATTAATAAAACTAAATGACCCAGTTGGTTTCTCTTATAAACTGGCAGAATATTTTAGCGAACCTGTTTTCAACATGCCATTCTTAGAGCCTTTTGCTTTAGGTTTAGCTATTTTTCTAGTGATTTTAGAAGTAGTTTTAGGTGTAATGTTATTAGTTGGTTATAGAGCAGCATTGACGATTTGGGCATTACTGCTTCTAATTGTATTCTTTACATTCCTTACCTTCTACTCTGCCTATTTTAATGTAGTAAAAGATTGCGGCTGCTTTGGTGATGCTTTGCATTTAACGCCTTGGCAATCCTTTACAAAAGATGTAGTTTTATTGTTCTTTATTTTGATTTTATTCATCAATCAAAAATTAATAAAACCATTATTTGCAACTCCAAAAACCAATTTTGCCGTTTATGCAAGTGTTCTTTTATGTTCATTAATGGCTGTTTGGGTTTTAAACCACAATCCTATAAAAGATTTCCGTCCGTACAAAGTGGGAACTAACATCGAAAAAGGAATGGAAATTCCAGAAGGAGCTCCAAAGTCTGTAGTTGAAATGATTTTTATCTACAAAGTAAATGGAGTTGACAAAGAATTCACAGAGAAAGATTTAATGAATATCCCAGAAGGAGCAACATTTGTTGACCGTAAAGACAAAGTAATTTCTGAAGGTTATGTGCCGCCAATTCATGATTTTACAATGTCAAAAGACGATTCTGATTATAAAGATGAATTCTTAAAAGAACCGAAATTAGTAATTTTTGTAACTTATGATTTGACTTTATCTGAACCATCAGGAATGAAAAAATTAGCTAAAGTTACTGCAGATGCTAAAGCAAAAGGCTACAAAGTAATTGCCATGACCGCATCTGGAGCTGATGAAATTGCAAAAACTAAAAAACAATACAACTTAGATGTTGATTTCTACTTCTGTGATGCTACAACTTTAAAAACGGTTGAAAGAGCAAATCCTAGTATTGTGGTTTTACAAAACGGAACAATTATTCAAAAAGTACATTATAATGATGTTGATGATTTGAAATTGTAATACTTTCAATTAAAATAAATTTTAAAACGCCAATTTTCTATTAAGTCAATTGGCGTTTTTTTTACTAAAACAGTACGCAAGAAAAGTAAATAAATAAGCTATTTTGTTTTTTATATTTGTTTTAAAACTTTTCAAAAAAAACAAACCAATCTATGAAACCATTCCAAAAGTTATTGTTTACTTTTTTATTAACTCTTCTTTTTAGCCTTACAAGTTTCAGCCAAACTGAAACATCAAAAAAAGAACAACATTATATTTTCTTTTTGCATAATGCTTTTGTTGAACAAAATGATTTAAGTGTCGCCCATCCCGAATATGGAAAAGCAGAATACAATGAAATTTTAGCATCATTTAGAAAAGACAACTTTATAGTGTATAGTGAAATTAGAAGTAAAAACACCAATGCTGCCGAATATGCAAAAAAAGTTGTAAAACAAATCAAAGGCTTACTAAAAAAAGGAATTCCTCCAAATAAAATAACAGTTATTGGAACTTCAAAAGGGGGATATATTGCACAATACGTTTCGACTTTTTTGGCAAATCCTGATGTAAATTTTGTTTTTATTGGATGTTTTAGAGATTCAGATATAGAAGAAATTCCAGATATTAATTTCTGTGGAAACATTTTAACGATTTATGAAAAATCAGATGCTTATGGAGTTTCAGCAATTAAACGAAAAGAAACTTCGAAACTCAAAATAAACCATTTTAAGGAAATTGAACTAAATACCAATTTAAAGCATGGTTTTTTATATAAAGCTTCAGATAACTGGATTGCTCCAAGTAAAAAATGGGCAAACGGAGATTATAATTAATCACTCAAAAAAATAGCCTCAAAGCCTTCAATAATACATTTTTATTGAAGGCTTTTTCATTGAAATCTGACGTTTTTTTACTTCAAAAATTATTCTATAAAATAAAGTTTTAACAATTCAGTGATCTTTTGGAAAGGCTTTTCAAAAAAATAGTGAATTCTGGAGCCAACTATTACGATTTCATTCGCATTTTTTTAACCTAAAATCATCGTTTTGTTACAAAATAAGCGAGTATTCAAATTTTGTTAATCTGCATTTGGCTTTCAAATTGTTTGTTTAACTTTGTTCGGAAACATTAATTTATGAAATTATCGGAATTCAAAGTTTGAAGAACGATATGTCAATTACATTAAAAAATATAAATCTTATATGAAACAATTAGCTCTTGTCGTTATTGCATTTATTACGTTCTCTTGCTCGCAAGCACAAAAAACAAGTTTTTCTAAAGAAGCTTTGTCTGAAAAATTATTAACTACTGATGGAGGTCAAGCTGCTTTTAAAAGCATTTTAAAAAAATATAAAGGAAAAACTTTAGTTATCGAAGTTTGGGCTTCATGGTGCGGTGACTGTGTAAAAGCAATGCCAAAAGTAAAAGAGCTGCAGGCTAATAATCCAGATGTTTCTTATTTATTCCTTTCGGCTGACAAAACTGCCGAGAAATGGAAAGCTGGAATCGAAAAACACGAAATAAAAGGAGATCATTATATGATGAATGACGGCATGAAAGGTGTTTTTGGAAAAGCAATCGATCTAGATTGGATTCCGAGATATATTATCGTTGACAAAACAGGAAAAATTGTTTTATACCGCGCAATTGAAACTGATTTTGATAAAATCAATGAAACTTTAAAAGGTTTAAAATAATTTTCAATAAAAATATCAATGTCAAAAATCAATTTCATTTTTGACTTTACTTCAATAAAACAAAAAAATAAAAACTACCACAATGAGAAAAAAAATTGTTGCAGGAAACTGGAAAATGCATAAAAATGCAGAGCAAACTGAAGAATTATTAAATGAATTAATTGCAAAAATACCAGCACAAACAACTGCACAAGTAATTGTTGCACCAACATTTGTAAACTTACAAGCTGCTGCTGCAAAACTAAAAAACACAACTATCGGCGTTTCTGCTCAAAATGTTCACCAAGCTGAAGGCGGTGCTTTTACAGGAGAAATTTCTGCAGATATGCTAACAAGCGTTGGAGTTAATACTGTAATTTTAGGTCACTCTGAGCGTAGAGCTATTTTTCACGAAACTGACGCTTTAATTGCAAATAAAGTTGACACAGCACTAAAACACGACATGACAGTAATTTTCTGTTTTGGAGAAGAATTAAAAGACCGTCAAACTGGAAATCATTTTAACATTGTTGAAAATCAATTGCGTGACGGATTATTCCATATTGCAAAAGAATCTTGGTCAAAAGTTGTTTTAGCTTATGAGCCGGTTTGGGCTATCGGAACTGGAGAAACTGCTTCGCCAGAACAAGCTCAAGAAATGCACGAATTTATCAGAGAAACTATCCGTAAAGCTTTTGGAGCTGAAATCGCTGACGAAGTTTCTATTTTATACGGTGGTTCTGTAAAACCTGATAATGCAAAAGAAATCTTCTCTAAACCAGACGTAGATGGTGGTTTAATTGGAGGTGCTGCTTTAAAAGCAGATGATTTCTTAGCTATTGTAACAGCTATCTAATTTTAGATTTTGAAATCTGCTATATAAAAAAAGCGTTCGCACAGCGAACGCTTTTTTATTTTCTTTCGACTTTTGACTTTCGACTTTTTAACTAAATTTAATTTATAAACGATTTCAAAAGCGGGCAATTGTACTTTTTAAATGCTGACGTAGTTTTATAAATTGAATAAAAATTGACAAGCTCCTTCCCTGCCTTAAATGGATTTTTTTCCTCTTCTTCTGTAGAAACCAAATCGGCATAATGATTATAATAATTACATTCAAAAATCATTAAGCTTGCCATTGCTTTTTCGTTACTGTTTTTAGACATTTTTAAAGCTTTTTCATAGTAGATTTTAGCCATTTTTAGATTGTAATAATTACCGTTTTGGTATTTCTTTTCGTTCTCGGTATTATCGCCATAAACATAATCTACGTAAGATTCTCCAGAAGTCCAATCATAAGCCGTCATCATCCAGGAATTACCTAAATACGATACGTTAAAATAAGCATGTGCGAGTTGTAAATTACTGCTTGCTGTATTTTGTTTTTTCAGCTGAATTAATTTGGCAACAAAGTCTGTTTTATTGAAATGATAATCAAATTTGCGTTCTTTATCACTTTGAAGAATTTTAGGCAAAAATGGATTTTCATTTAAATAATTTTTATACTCATAGTTCTTTTCCCAAAAATCCTTAGGCATACTTGAAAACGTTTCATAAGCTAACTCCAAATTATTATTTCTAAAAGCGATTGTTCCTTTTAAATCTTTATAATAATTAATATTTGGAGCGATTGTTCCTGAGCAAATATACTTTTCAAAAGGGGTTTTATCTGTCTTTTGCTGCAAAGCAATCAAACGATCAACATCTTCAATAGTTGCTTTTCGGTCAAAATAACCAATATAACTATAAAAATACGGATTGTTATAAGATGTGTATTCGCCTTCGTTTTTAATATCGGCTTTCATAGATAATAAACCTGCCGCAGCCGTATCTCCTTTTTTATGAAATTCATCGCTGGCAATTCTATACAAACTGTACAAATTTTTAAACAATCCGTGATCGGTTTCTACTAGATCTTCGACTGAATTGAAATAATTATAAAGCTGATTTTGAACCTTTACATTATTCAAATCATCTTGTTTTAAAGAAACTAAAGCCAGCTGAATATTTTTCTGCATTTGTATTGAAGCATTGGCTTTGCCAGAAATCATATTGGTGTACTTTTTCCCTTCATCGATTTGATCGTCAATAAAACAAAGCTGAGCAATTGCAGCAATAATATAATCTTTTTGTTCTCCTGAGGTTTGCTCACGAATCGAAATCAAGAAATATTCTAATTCTCGCAAGTATAAAATATCTTTATTAAAATTCTCTGCTTTTGCTTTAGCATAATCTTCATACCAATTTGTATTGCTAAAAGTTACGGACGGAGTGCCATTGTTAGTATATTGCGGTGTAAAAATCCAATCTTCCAGTTTGTTAACTTCTCTTCCAATTAAAAAACTCAAAAACAAGCTGTTCGGACTTAGCTCATACATTTCTTTAATCGATTTTAAATCAGGTGCAGGATTTCTAAGACTTTCAATTGCTAGAATAACACTTCGTTCTTCATCATTTTGTGCCAAAGCCAAAGTTTCAGCAGTAAGTTTTCTGTTATAATGCTGTAAAACTGCAAATGATTTTTCCTCGCAGCTAGTAAAAACTTTACTTAATAAATAATTCTGCAAAACCAGATCATCAATACATAAAGCCTTATAATACAAAGCCCAAGACTCTAAAATCGTATTCTTATTAGCTGCAAAATAAGTATCATATAATTTGATTACTTCATTTTTATCCTGACTATAAAAACTATATCTTAAAATTAAAAAGGCATAACGTTGTTTTAAAAAAACATCTTTTGCGGTTTTAATTCTCTTTTCAAAATTATCTAAATCTGCAAGCTGATGATTCTGATTATCATAACCAATCTTTCCCCAGGATTCCCATTTTACATCAGTATTACTATTATATTCCAGTTTTTTAGCAAATAGTATATAACTCAAAAAAGCTTTGTTTTTTGGTAACAATAAAGTTTTTATAAAAGTGTTTTTTGCAAATACTTTATCGAGTGTTTTATTTTCATAGGCAGTTTCAAACTGTTCTGAATCTGTTTCATATAAAATAGAATAGACATCATCAGTAGTAATTTGATTTCCTAACTTTTTCTTCCACTCAAAACAATTTAATTGCTTATCAGCATCAGAAATTGTATTCACAGAATAATAATTATCTGCCGAATAATAAAACGGTGTCAGTTTAAAAAAGCCTTCGCGCTGTGCTTTAAACAAAGCCAAACGACTAGTTTCCGGCGATACGCTCCAACCGCAGGCAAAAGAAACCTGAAAGCTTAAAACCAAAAGTAAACTGCTAAAAACTCTCATAATATTTAGATATATTTTGGGTTCCATAATCGTTTATGTATTTTTTATCAAATGAGAAAAAAGTCACTTTGGTTTGACTATCTATTTGAATTTTACTTTTTACTATTGAAATCATTTTTTCAAGTTCGTTATCTGAAATTTTTTCGATTCTTATTTCATCGCCATTTCGCAAATAAGTCTGCCCCGCTAACACATCATCTTGCAAAAGATATTTAGTATCTGATACTTTCTTTAATTTGATTGTATCTTTTATTAATTGATCGTAATCTGATAAAATTCCTTTAAACTGATTTCCTCTAAATACCACAGCCCAGCTGTACAATGGAAGTGCAATATCTAATTTGAGTTTATATTCGCTGTGCGTAATATATTGTGCTAATTCTTCACTTGTTCCAATCGAATTTTTAGTCTGCTGATCATCTGGTTTTGTCATATTATAACACATTAATAAACCTTTGTCTACCGGCGGAATTCCTGCTTTTGATGCATATTTATACTGCCAAAGCCTTATTGTTGAAGCTATTTTTGCTGACGGAAACTGATTTTTAATCTGCTTTAACAAATAGAAATAGTTTTTCTGCGATTTTTCAGTCCAATCACAATCAATCAAGATTTCTTTAAAATCAACTTTTAGTTTCGCCGCTTCAATAGATTTTACCGAATCATAATTTAACCGTTTGAAATTTTCTTGTTTGTAATAATCTTTTGGATAAACAATGCTTGAAGCAATATTTTCTGCTTTTCTGTCATTCATTCTTTTACCAATCTGTTCTACTCTTTTTGCTATTCTAACCGCTAAACTATCCAGCTGCTTTTTATCTGATTTTAAAACAACTTCATTCGTAATAAAAATACTGGGCGTAATTTCGGGATTACTTTTTTGAAGTACGATATCACCAATTGTTGCCACTGGCAAAGGTTCTTTTGAATATGGATTATAATCAACATCAAAAAAACGAACGTACATATGTTTTACATCTAATTTTTTAATTAGAGAATCATCCTCTTCCCAAAAAAATAGATCTGTTTTCCAATAACAAAATGAGCGAATTACTTCGTGCTCTTTTTTGCAGCTGCCAGAGCATAAAACAACAAAAAGTAAGATAAAAACAATATTTTTCATGGTACTAAAAAACTTACAGAATAAAACTCAAAATTAACATTAATAATTCAAAGAATATGATTTATTTATGAACAAATTCTGCTTTGTATTCTTACCTTTGCAAAAAATTTATTTATGTCAAATATATATTTAGGGTATCATTTTACGATTGAACCAAAAGAGCTTGGATCAGAAATTTTAGTAGCTGAATTAGGTGAAAAAGCATTTGAAAGTTTTACAGAAACGGACAACGGAATTTCGGCTTTTGTGAAGAAAGATTTATGGGATGAGAATATTCTAGATGATATTTATATTTTACAATCTGAAGAGTTTAAAATTGAATATACAATTGAAGAAATCGATCAGGTAAATTGGAATGAAGAATGGGAAAAGAATTTTGAAGCGATAGATGTTGATGGAAAATGCCATGTTCGCGCTCCTTTTCACGAAAAAACTGATGCCGAATTTGATATTGTAATTGAACCAAAAATGAGTTTTGGAACTGGTCATCATGAAACGACGCACATGATGATTCAGCATTTACTAGAAATGGATGTAAAAGGTCTAAAAACTCTTGATATGGGCTGCGGAACTGCAATTTTAGCGATTCTTGCTGAAATGAAAGGTGCTGAACCTATCGATGCTATTGATATTGACAATTGGTGTTATTTAAATTCAATCGAAAATGCTGAACGCAACAATTGTAAACATATTACCGTTTACGAAGGCGATGCGGCTTTATTAGCAGGCAAAAAATATGATTTGATTATCGCTAATATCAACAGAAATATTCTTTTAAACGACATGCAGGCTTATGTAGATAGTTTAAATCCTAAAGGAATTATTTTGTTTAGCGGCTTTTATGAAGAAGATGTTCCATTTATCGACGCTTCATGCACTGAAAAAGGGCTGACATATGTTAAAAAATTTCAAAGAAACAACTGGGTTTCATTAAAATACGTAAATTAGTAATTGCAACAGTACAAAAACCTAAAAACAATGAGTACTAAAGAAAAAGTAAGAGAAAGAGTCCGTGAAAAGGAAGCAGTAAATTTCAATAACGAAATTATTGTCTACAATGACGATGTAAACACTTTTGATCATGTAATTGATACTTTAATGCGAGTTTGCAGTCACACGGCAGAGCAGGCCGAACAATGTTCTCTAATTGTACATTATAACGGAAAATGCACCGTAAAAACAGGCCCAATTGACAAATTAAAACCACAATGCACACAACTTTTAGAAGCTGGATTGAGCGCTGAAATTGTTTAATTGCAAATAATTTAAAAAACATTCTATTTTATTTTATATTTGAAATAAAATAGAATGTTTTTTTATGGAAGAATACGGAAAAATATTGATTATTGCGATGCCTGTTTTTTTAGCTTTAATAGTAATTGAAAAAATATACGGCATTTACAAAAAAAACGATACTGCACCTTTGATAGACAGCGTGTCTAGTATTAGTTCTGGTATAACAAATTCTGTAAAAGATGTTTTAGGACTAAGCCTGACTTTTATTTCTTATGAATGGATGGTTTCTAAAATCGCTCTTTTTCATCAAGAAGCTACTGTTTTCTCTTATATCATAGCCTTTTTTGTTATCGACTTTTATGGTTATTGGAGCCATCGCTGGGCACATCAAATTAATCTTTTCTGGAATAAACATGCTATTCACCACAGCAGTGAAGAGTTTAATCTTGCCTGTGCATTGCGCCAGCCTATAGCAAGTTTAGCTAACTTATTTACATTTTTATTAATTCCTGCCGCATTGTTAGGAGTTCCCGCTTCAGTAATTGCCATTACACTTCCGCTTCATTTATTCCTGCAGTTTTGGTATCATACTAAACACATCAAAAAAATGGGAATTATTGAACATATTCTTGTTACACCATCGCATCATAGAGTACATCATGCCATAAATCCAGAATATTTAGATAAAAACCATTCACAGATATTTATTTTTTGGGATAAACTTTTTGGTACTTTTCAGGCTGAATTAGATGATGTTCCACCAGTTTTTGGAATCACAAGACCTGCTAATACGTGGAATCCAATAAAAATAAACTTTCAGCATCTAACGTTACTAATTAAGGATGCATGGCGCGCCGAGAATTGGAAAGACAAACTTACCATTTGGTTCAAACCAACTGGATGGCGTCCAGAGAATTTTGAGGAAAAATATCCTGTAAATAAAATCGAAAATGTTTTTGATTTTGAGAAATACGGTACACAAAACTCTCAAAAACTAATTTACTGGTCAGTTGCACAACTTTTAGTAACACTTTTGTTTGTGAGTTATTTGTTTGATAATATTGCTAAAATTGGACTTCCAAACATTTTTATCTACGGTTTTTTCATTTTAATAACTATTTACAGTTACTGTGAATTAATGGACAAGAGTAAGTACGCTGTTTTTTGGGAAGGTTTGCGCTTAGCCGTTGCAGCAGCAATTATTACTTATTATGGTGATTGGTTTGGTTTAAATCAAGTTTTTTATCTAAGTAATTATATCATTCTAGGTTACCTAAGTTTATCCTTTTTAGTATCGATATACTTTATAACAATTGATTTTAAAACGATCCAAAACCAACCCATAAATACATTAACCACAAAATGAAAAATTCTACTTTATTTAAAATATATGTTGCTTTTAGCACTGTTTATCTGCTTATTCTATTTTTAGGACATGAAAATTTAAACTTTTTTTTAAAGCCGATATTGATACCGATTTTAATTTTTGGGGTTTATTTTTATAAAAATTTTCCAACTAAAAATATTCTTTTAACTGCCTTAATATTCTCGTGGATTGGTGATGTAATATTGCTTTTTTCAGATATATCCGAAATTTATTTTATTCTCGGATTAGTTTCTTTCTTAATTTCTCACATCGTTTATTGTATACTTTTTAATCGTCAGACTAAACGAAATTTAAAAAAGAACAGTATTGCGATAGGAATTGGCACCATATTAATTGCTTGTTATTTAATTGGAATGTTATCTGTATTATTGCCTTCTTTGGGCGATTTGAAAATACCTGTAATTGTTTACGCCAGCGTAATTTCGATTATGCTTTTGTTTGCTTACAACGGACTTTTAAATTGGAATGAACCAGGCAACAAACTAGTTTTTTCTGGTGCGGTTGTTTTTGTTATTTCTGACAGCATTTTGGCAATTAACAAATTTTACAACCCAATTGAGAAAAGTTCCTTTTTTATCATGCTCACTTATCTTGTGGCACAATATCTGATTGTAATTGGTATATTAAAACTGAATCCGAAGAAGGTTGAATAGTATTTTGATCCAGATACTTATTTCTTCTTTAAATCAAGTTATTCAGCAAAAAAACCTTTTACATTTGTACGACCAAAATAGATCTCATCATGAAAAAAACAGCTCTTTTCATTATTTTACTAATTACTGTATCATCCTGTATCAGCACAAAATCAACATTAAAAAATGTAGATGATAATGCACCTGATTTGGTATTAGGTAAAAACAATACTTTTGTCATTTCGCTATTCAGCAAAGACAAAAAGTACGGTTATGATCCTGATTATCCTGTAAATATTTTTTTTAGAAACACAAAAGATGAAGCTACAAACGAAATTCGTTTTCTAAATGCTTTAGCGGGGCCAAATGGTGAAAAAATAACTTATAAACGTTTAGAAACATGCTGCCCGTTTCCTACCAAAAGAAGTGATATGGGTGCTGGATTTTTAAATGTCTACGAATTGACCTGGGAAGGGCAAAAAAAACCTATAACACTGTATTTGAACATTTACGAAAAAGGTATTTTGATGGTTCCGCTGGGATTGACTTTAAAAAAGGAGTAAAAGTAAAATGCTCAATATATTACCTTTACTTCTCATAATTTTTCCAGTACTTTCTCAATTAATACTGGGAACATTTTCTATCTATAAACCTGTTTCTTTAAAATTCAAAATTGTTTCTTGGATAAATTTTATATTACAAATTGTATTCTCTTTTACAGCTTTTAATATTGCAGATTATAATCTTAGAAAACAATATGAACCATATCCTGTGAGATGCGGTATGCCGCTCGTTGGAATAGCTGCAGCCTGTTTCTTTCTACTTTTCATTCTAATTTTAATTATTGTAATTCAATTTGTAGTTAAAAGATGGAGAACAAAAAGGAACATGATATAACACAATATTCCTTAGTAAAAAATAGCAGGAATATTTTCTAACTAAGATTGCTCATAATCTTGGAAAACATATGCAAACTGCAAAACTTTAGAACATGATAAATGTCATTTATTAGTTTCTTTTCATGCTTTAATATTGTCATGAAAAAAGCATATAATTATTCAAAAGTTTTTTTTGAAATTCGTTTAATTCTACTAAGCTCTTAGCCAGTTATTCGCGTTCTTAAAATAATCTTAAATCTTCATCTGCTATTCATAAATCATGACTACCTTTGCATTGCAAAAAAATAATTTTATGAACTTACAACATATTCCACAAATTAAGCATACTGACAGCGGAAATTTCTTTTTATTGGCGGGCCCTTGCGCTATTGAAGGAGAGGAAATGGCTCTTAGAATTGCTGAAAAATTAGTTGGTATTACCGACAATCTTCAAATTCCTTATGTATTTAAAGGATCTTTTAAAAAAGCAAATCGTTCTAGAATTGACAGTTTTTCTGGAATTGGAGACGAAAAAGCTTTAAAAATTTTAAGAAAAGTTTCTGAAACTTTTCACGTTCCAACAGTTACAGACATTCATACTAATGAAGATGCTGATATGGCAGCACAATACGTTGATGTTTTACAAATTCCAGCATTCTTAGTTCGCCAAACTGATTTAGTTGTGGCAGCTGCAAATACTGGAAGAACAGTAAACTTGAAAAAAGGACAATTTATGAGTCCTGAAAGTATGAAACATGCAGTACAAAAGGTATTAGACTGTAATAATGAAAATGTTATGGTTACTGATCGCGGTACTATGTTTGGCTACCAAGACATGATTGTTGATTATAGAGGAATCCCTACTATGCAGCAATATGCAACTACTGTTCTAGATGTTACACATTCGCTGCAACAGCCAAATCAAACAGCAGGAGTTACAGGCGGAAGACCTGATATGATCGAAACGGTTGCTAAAGCTGGTATTGCCGTAGGTGTTGATGGTATTTTTATCGAAACTCATTTTGATCCTGCAAATGCAAAAAGTGATGGTGCTAATATGCTTCATTTAGACTATTTTGAAGGTTTAATGACAAAATTAGTTGCTATCAGAAAAACAGTTAACTCATTCTAAATTTATAATACTAAGTTCTTTGAAAACAAAATTTCTATTTTTCTTCTTGATTTGTGTTTCTTTAAGCACATTTGCCCAAGAGGAAATTCCGGTACAAAAATACGCAGCTCATAACAAAGGGAAATTCTTTGTTATGTGGGGCGGAAACAGAGAAAGTTACTCTAACTCTGATGTAAATTTCAGAGGTAAAGATTACAACTTTACAGTTGAAAATATGAAGGCTCATGATAAACCGAAAGGCTGGCATGTTGATTATGTTAATCCTGTAAACATGACTATCCCTCAGACAAACTTGAGATTGGGTTACTTTTTTAGTGATCATTACAGCGTAACAATTGGTGTTGATCATATGAAATATGTAATGTCTCAGAATCAAATTGCAAACGTTAACGGATACATCGATCTACCTACTGATCAAGCTGGCTCTATTTACAATGGAGTTTACAATAACAGACCTGTAGATATGTCTATAGGCGGCGCACAAGAAGGTGGTATGCCTCCGGGAAGCACTGATACTCCTTTCTTAATTTATGAGCATACTGACGGTTTAAACTACATTAATACTGAGGTTTCAAGATTTGATGATGTTTCTAAATGGTTTGGTCTGCCAAATATAGATAAGGTACAAATTAACTTGACTGAAGGTTTAGGTGTTGGACTTTTATATCCTAAAACAAATACAACTTTATTAGGAAAAGATCGTCACGATGATTTTCATATTTCTGGTTACGGTGTTTCGGCAAAAGCGGGTATCAATGTTACTTTTTTCAAACACTTCTATATTCAAGGAGAGTTAAAAGGCGGTTACATCAATATGCAGGATATTAGAACTACAGTAAGTAATGAAGATAAGGCTTCACAAGACTTTTTCTTTTTTCAAAGAATTATTGCTGTTGGCGGTATTTTCAGAATCTAATATTTCGTAAGAAAAAGAATTAAAAATAGTTATCATTTATTTGGTAACTATTTTTTTTATTATTTACTTTGTAATTCAAAGTTCTTTTTAGTTGTGTTAATTTTTTATCAAAACAAATTAGATATAACATCTAAAAAAGTACTTTTAGCTTTCAATTATAAAACCAATGAAAAAACAAAAATATATATTTCTCGGCATTACATTTCTACTAAGCTTTGGTCTTGCTTTATTTGTAGCAATGTCTGTTTTTCCGAATAATCCCTTTTCTTCTAAAGCGAAAACAGAAAATAAGGCTGTGAGTAAAATTCAGGATGGTGATATTATTTTTCAAACATCACAATCTCCTCAATGCGAAGCGGTGCGAATTGCCACAAACTCAAAATTCTCGCATTGTGGTATTATCTACGATATAAACGGAAAATGGTTTGTCTTTGAAGCGGTTCAACCTGTAAAATTGACTCCGTTTGAGGATTGGATTCAGCACGGAAAAGACAATAAATATGTGGTAAAAAGATTAAAAGACAATGCTGTTTTAACTCCTGCTGTTCTTCAAAAAATGAAAGACTACAGTCAGCAATTTGACGGCAAAGAATATGATTCTTATTTTGAATGGACGGATAATAGAATTTATTGTTCAGAACTGGTTTGGAAAATTTACAAAAATGCTGCAGACATTGAGCTTTCGAAATTAAGAGAACTAAAAGATTTTAATTTAACTGATGTCAGGGTTCAAAAAATATTAAAAGAACGATATGGTAATGAAATTCCACTTCAAGAAAAAGTAGTTGCTCCTTCTGACCTTTCAGATTCGAGTTTGCTAAAAACTGTAGTTGATAATTATTAAAAAACAGCAAAAAGCTAATTCGAGAAATCAATTGGCTTTTTTATTTACTATTTCACTTTGAATTTCAAAGAACTTTAAAAAATATATTCATGAGAGATTATCTAATTGAAAAACTTTATGAATGCAGTAAAAAGCCCTATCAAAAATATTTTAAAAAGAATGAACCTTGGGAAATTGATAAAACACAATTAATGGATTATCCAGAAGGAAGTCTAGGTCTTGGATTGGGAAATTTTCTTTATAAGAACCATTTCGACATACAAGAAAAACTGGAAGATCATGACATTATTCATGTCTTGACAAATACGGGTATTTCTGTATATGAAGAAATTGGAATGCAGTATTATCTTTTAGGAAACGGGAAGCGAAGTCTGTATTTGTTTATGGTTATACTCTCTGGAACGTTTTTTTACCCAAACAAACTACAGTACTTTATAAAGCAGTACAAAAGAGGAAAACGAGCACTTCCATTCCATTATCTTGATTTTTCAAAAATGCTTTTAAAACCAATTTATATTATTCAGCAATCATTTAAAATTTAATTTATGAAAACAACTCATCGCAAACCTTTTGAAGAAAAGCAATCAACTGAATTAGCTGTTGGCACTTTTATTATTAGTACGATCTTGTTTGTACTTTATATTATTTCGAATGAAAGTCCGAATGTATTAGTTATTGCATGGCCGTTTGCATCTTCTGCGATAATAGTAAATATTATAATGTTAGTGAATCTAACGGATCGATTTATTCATTTACCGGAATATCGAAAAGAGATTGCACTTAAGATTTTAATACTGCTTTCTAATATTCCAGTAACCTTTTTGTATTATTTGATTGTGATGAAACTTTAAATACAAATTATAAATCATTCATTTAATTATCCCAAAACATATGTCGCCCGTCTAGGGCTTTCTTAAAAACACGATTCTTCTATTCTATAAATGTTTCATCCCTCTGGGATTCTCACTTGGTTCTTAAAGTTATCTTTGCTTCAGAGAAGCATAATATTTTTAGAATAACAATTACACAAAGTCAAAAAGCTCAAGCGGAGCGACATAATTATTTTCTGTTTATATATGCCACACCGCTGGAGCTTTTAAACAACACAATTATTCCTTCTATAAATACATTATCTCTCTAGGATTATTTATATCAAAAAAAAACTGTCAAAAATGACAGTCTTTTTTATATATTATAGATTTTAAATCTTAATTCGCTTTCGGTAATTCAATTCCGTTTTGATCTAATAGATACATCAAAGACGTCATTGTTGCCGCTCCAAGTTCTAATTCTCTTTTATTGATAGCATCAAATTTATCATTTGCAGCATGATGATAATCAAAATAACGTTGTGAATCTGGTTTTAAACCTGCTTTAACGATAGCTTTAGACGTTAAATGTCCAATATCTGAACCTGCATGACCAATTGTAAAACTGTGTACCAAATAAGGTTCAAAAAGATCTTTGTATCCTTGAATTTTTTTCAAATTAGCATCATCAGCTTCTATAGAAAAACCTCTTGGAGAAAATCCTCCTGAATCGCTTTCTAATGCAAAAATGTGGTTTTCTTTTTTCTGTTTTGAAACTTCTTCATATTTCGCTCCGCCTCTTCCGCCATTCTCTTCATTCATAAACAATACAACACGAATTGTATTTTTTGGCTTATAATTTAAGTTTTTAAGTATACGAAGGACTTCCATACTTTGTACTACTCCTGCTCCGTCATCGTGAGAACCGTCTGCTAAATCCCAAGAATCTAGGTGTCCGCCTACAACCATAATGTTTTCTGGAGTTACTGTTCCTGTTAATTCTCCAATAACATTATAAGATAATGCATCTGGCAAAGTTTCGCATGATTGTTTAAAATAGAATTTTAAAGCTGGATTCCTTTTTAAAGATTTACTCAACAATTCGGCACCATTTGTACTAATTGCTGCTGTTGGAATATATTCTTCTTTTTTCAAATCTCCGTAACTTTGCGCTCCTGTGTGCGGGAAATCGTCTAAACGTAAATTCATCGAACGAACAATGGTTCCTACAGCTCCTAATTTAGCAGCTTCTTTTGCGCCAGCATATCTTTGATCTACACAAGCTCCGTACGAAGTAAATGTTTCGATATTTTCAGGATTCATTGGTCTATTGTAAAACACAATTTTCCCTTTTACTTTATCAGCTCCCAATTCACTTAATTCTTTAATACCTTGCACTTCTATAATTTCTGCAGTAAGTCCTGTTTTTGCTGTTGCTACAGATCCTCCTAAAGCACAAATTGGAACAGCAGTTTTCACTTTTCCGTCAAGAATAAAAGCAGTTTCTTTTTCGCCGCGCACCCAGTGAGGCACCATAACCTCCTGTAAATATACTTTATCAAGTCCAAGACTTTCTAATTGTCTTTTGGTATATTGAACTGCTTCTTCTGCGGTAGCCGAGCCTGATAATCGCGCTCCAATATCATTAGACAAATATTCTAACCAAGAATAGCATTTTGCTTCGGTTAAAGCTTTTTTATAGAATAATTTGATGTTTTTCTCGTCATTTGATTGGGCAAATAATGTCAATCCGTTTAAAATTAAAGCAGTTAAAAGAATCGTTTTTTTCATAGTTTTTATAGCGTTTTGGTCTTTTGTTTGAGTTTTTTTTAGCTTAGATCACAAAGGAACAAAATTCTTTTAGAACTGTTCGCGTTTTTCCTTAAACCTTTCTCAAAAAAAAACTCCAATCGCAAACCTATTTTGTTTGCAATTGGAGTTCCTCTATTTTTATTATAATAAACCTATTTTACTTCTATAAGCTTAGCTTTATCTCCTATTCCATTTTCATTAAAAGCTTCAATTGTAAAATAGTACTTTGTACCTTTATCTAAACCTCTAAAGTCATATGTATTTTCACCGTAAACCATGATGCTGTTGTACAATTTATCTGGAGTAATTCCGTAGTAAATATTATATCCTATTGCATCTGTTTGTTTTTTCCACGAAATCATTGCATTACGTGAATCAGCTGCTTTTCTATCTACTTTAAAAGATGCAACAGCTTTAGGTTTTGCCTGTAATCCGTTTCCAAATACTCTGAAATCTGAAACTGCAAATAAACCTGATGCATTATGAATATTAACCATCTTAATATATCTCGCTTTTATTGACTTTGTAAGCTCAACATAATCATGTGGAACGTCTTTTGCATTTTTAGATTTATCTACAACTAATGTCCAATTTTGAGCATCATCAGACATGAATATTTTATACTGATAATAAATATCCATTGCCTTGTTGTATTGTGTTGCTTTATGGTCTGCATAATTAATCTGCAGCGCCTTTATCTCCATTGGTCTTCCCAAATCCATTTGAAGCCATTCGCCAGAATCACTTGTTTTGGCTGACCAATAGGTTTGGATATTTTCATCGGTTAAATTTTCAGGACCATAACAGAACTTTTCATATACTTTTTTACCTCCGTTATCCATTCTGTGTGTTTCGACTTCCATACATTCTTCAGATGAAGAAACGGTTACTGGCTTTTTGTACGAAAGCAGCATCCATCCTGATGAGGCTCCTTTTGTTTGATCGCGCTGACTTGTTGGAAGTACAATTGGGAAATCTCCATAAGAAGTTATTGAATACATTACATCATCTTTATCAAATCCTGCAGGAAACATATCAATACGACGCTCAAAACGGTCTTTAATAGATATTTTACATGTTCCTGTGTTCCAATAATTTCCATAATTATCTGCAAATGTATTTCCGTGACCTGCACCAATTACAAATCCGCCTGGTTTGTATGACATCGGATTGTGTTTTTGGTAAGTAAAAGGTCCTAACGGATTATCGCCAACATGAACTCCGTTTGCATAACCTTTAAATTCTGTTGCTGGTGCACCATATTGCATATAGTATTTTCCGTTGTGTTTTGTCATCCAAGCACCTTCAATAAAATTACCCCAAGGCGCTGGTTCCATATCATTGTTTGGTCCAAAACGCTCCCATCCATGATTTGCAGGATCTAAAATTGCAACTTCTTTTACTTGACCGTACACTTTTTGAATATCTTCTACTTCAGTAGCTTTGTACAATTCTGCATAATCAGCTTGATTCCCTTTCGGAAGCCACGTATCGTAATCTACCTCTACACCTACAAGCGGCAATTTTCCGCTTGAGCCGTAGTACATATATACTTTTTTATCATCGTCTTGAAAAATGGCAGGATCCCATGTTGGCAGCATTGCTTTATCAACATGTCGCAGCCATTGACCCGATTTTGGGTCATCGGTTTTCCAGATTGGATGATCTCTTTTCCAAGTAGAACCTACATAAAATAAGGTGTCGTTTACAACCCAAGCTGCTGGTGCACATTGATCATCATCTGCAGGTTTTCTTTGAAAACTTCCGTAAACAAATTTCCAATCAGACATATCTTTACTCCAGAAAAAGCCAGCCTGATTTGTGGCAAACAAATAGTATTCGCCTTTAAAGGTAATAATAACAGGATCTGCGCTTGAACGTCGAGATACTGGAATACCATTATGATTTTCGGTTGTATAATTGTATCCAATGTTTATAGGATTGCAATAGGTTGTTGCGGGTTTATTTGGATCAAACCATTCTGTTTTACCAGGAATATTAGTGTTTTGTGCCCAACCGATTGAACTAACTATTAAAAGCAACGAAAGCACTTTTAAGTGTAGTGTATATCTATTTTTCATTTTTTGATTTTTAAAGTTTAAAAACAAGAAGATTTGCCTTGTTTTGAATTAAGCTTTACTTGAAAACTACTTTTTCACTTTTATTCTTTGTGCCAAAAGCTCTGGCTCATTTGTCGTTATATAATTAAACTTGCTCTCGATAATCCAATCCATATCAGAAGCTTCGTTAACGGTCCAAGCATTTAGAATAATATTGTTTTCTTTGGCTTCTTTAATCCATTCTGGATGTTTTTTGAAAACTGAATAATGATAATCAATGCCATTAATATTGTCCGCTTTTACTTCTTTTGGTGATTTATTTCCTTCTAAATATTGCAAAACGGTTTTATGATCAACTGCTCTAATTTGTTTTAATATTTCATAATCAAAACTAATGTAACAGGTAATTTTATCAGCTTTTAGCTCTTTGATGGTTTCTACCACTTTCAAAGCAGTCTTTTTTCCTCGTTCTTTACTTATTTCTGATGGTTTTATTTCACAGACTAAAAGAGTTTGTTTGTTGTTTTTAATCCCTTCTGAAATATATTCATGCAGAGTTGGCAGTTTCTCTCCGTTGGAAAGTTTGAACTTTATCAGATCTGCGTAATTCGTTTCTTCAATAAGTAATTTGTTATAATGTGCATCGTGATTGATTACAAGAGAATCATCGGCAGTTCTCCAAACATCAAATTCAGAACCTGCATTTTTCAAATCGATAGCGTGTCTTAAAGCTGCTATAGAATTCTCTGGAAGATTATTCTTTTTCCATGCGCCGCGATGTGCTACAATTCCATTATTTTGTACACTGCAAGAATGGAAAGCTATTATTACTGCGAAAAAAAGAAGGGCTCGAAATATTTTACTAGTATTCATTTTTTTTGAAATTATAATTGAATAAAAATGTCTTTTTAGAAAAAAAGCCCTCCGTCAACCAAACGAAGGGCTTTTAACTAACCAATAAACCAACTATTTAGTTAACTCAAAACTAACTTTCTTGTCGGCAGTTGAATTTCCTCCAACGAAAATATCAAACTGTCCAGGTTCTGCTACAAATTGTAAATCAGAATTATAAAATTTTAAATCTTCAACTGTGATATCAAAAGTCACGGTTTGTTTTTCACCTTTTTTAAGTGTAATTTTTTGGAAACCTTTCAATTCTCTAACCGGTCTTGTTACTGAACCAACTAAATCTCTAATGTATAATTGAACTGTTTCTTTTCCGTCATAATTTCCAGTATTAGTTACATCAACTGTTACTTTTAATTTTCCAGAAGCATTCATTTTATCTGATGAAATTTTCAAGTTTGAATAATCAAAAGTGGTATAACTTAAACCAAAACCAAATGGAAATAATGGTTCGTTTCTTTCGTCGATATAGTTAGATCTGAATTTTTCAAATTTTCCTTCTGTGTTAGAAAGTGGTCTTCCTGTATTTTTGTGTGCATAATAAATTGGCAATTGTCCAACGCTTCTTGGGAAAGTTGAAGTCAATTTTCCTGAAGGATTTACATCTCCAAATAAAACATCAGCAATTGCATAACCTGCTTCTGAACCTGCGAACCAAACATTTAAAATAGCTGGTACGGTTTCGTTTTCTTCTTTAATAACTAACGGACGACCGTCGAATAAAACTAAAACAACTGGTTTTCCTGTTTTCAATAATGCGTTTAATAAATCTTTTTGTGCTTGTGGAATTTCTAAATTCGTACGGCTGCTAGATTCTCCACTCATTTCTGCAGATTCTCCAAGAGCTGCAACAATTACATCTGACTGATTTGCTACTTTTAAAGCTTCTGCCAATAACTCTTCTTTTGAACGAGAATCACGGTGTAATGTTTTTCCAAACATTGTTGCGTTAGTTTCAAAAGTTTCATCGTAATCTAAGTTGCTTCCTTTTGCATATAATACTTTAGTTGATTTTCCTGCTACTTCTTTGATTCCTGCTAATAATGAGATAGCATTTTCCATTTTTGTCGCTACACTCCAAGTTCCCGGCATGTTTTCTTTAGCATCTGCCAATGGCCCGATCAAAGCAATTGTTCCAGATTTTTTAAGTGGCAATACTTGGTTTTGATTTTTTAACAATACCAATGATTGTGCAGAGATTGATCTTGCTTCTTTTCTGCTGCTTGAAGTAAAGATTTCTGTTTTTGCTCTTTTTTCGTCACAATACTTATAAGGATCACTAAATAATCCTAAATCGTATTTTGCTTCAAGAATAAGTTTAACAGCATTGTCGATTGTTGCCATTGTAACTTTTTTCTCGTCTAAAGATTTTTTCAAAGTAGTTAAAAAACCTTCTCCAACCATATCCATTTCAACACCAGCATTTAGAGACTGAGCAGAAACTGCTTGTAAATCTCCCATTCCGTGCTCGATCATTTCAGGAATTCCAGTAAAATCAGTTACTACGAAACCTTTAAAACCCCATTGTTTTCTTAAAACATCTGTCATTAACCATTTATTTCCAGTTGCAGGAATTCCGTCAACTTCGTTAAAAGAAGCCATAACTGAACCTACACCTGCGTCAATAGCAGCTTTGTAAGGAGGGAAATAATCGTTGAACATTCTGATATGACTCATGTCTACAGTATTGTAATCACGACCACCTTCTGGCGCACCATATAAAGCGAAGTGCTTTACGCATGCCATAATTGAATTGTTTTTAGAAAGATCATGTTGTTGGTATCCATTAACCATTGCTTTTGCAATTTCACTTCCCAAATATGGATCTTCACCTGAACCTTCTGAAACTCTTCCCCAACGCGGATCGCGAGAAACATCAACCATTGGTGAGAATGTCCAATTGATACCGTCTGCGCTAGCTTCTTGCGCTGCAATTTGTGCACTTCTTTCGATCAAGCCCATATCCCATGTACAAGATAATCCCAACGGAATTGGAAATGTTGTTTCATAACCGTGAATAACATCCATACCAAAAATCAACGGAATTTTTAATCGGCTTTCTTCAACTGCAATTCTTTGTACTTCTTTAATTTTTTGAACAGATTTAATATTGAATAAACCTCCAACTTTACCTTCAGCAATTTTTTTAGCCACATCAGAACTATTTGCTTGTCCTGTTGTAATATCTCCAGAAGTTGGTAAATTAAGCTGACCTAATTTTTCGTCTAATGTCATTTTTGACAAAAGCTCAGCTACAAACTCTGACTTTGGTTTAATTTTTACTGTATTTTTAGTATTCTTTTTTTGGGCATAACCCAAAACAGCACATCCTAAAAATAGTAAGACTAATTTGTTTTTCATTCTATTATATTTATTTGTTCGTATTCGTTCTTTTCTGTTTAAACATCCAGTCATAAATTTCAGGATTGTCGTAAACTCTTGTCCAGCTGTCGTGACCTGCATCATCAAAAATGGTCAATTGAACATCTTTCGCATTACATTTTTTTAACTCTTTGTAAATCGTAATCGCATAATTTACATTGACCACATCATCTAACAAACCGTGGTAAATTCTGGTTGGAATATTGGCTATTTCACAGGCTTTTTCTAACTGAATTAAATCTACAAAACCAGCGACAGGTACATTTGCGGCAAATAGATCAGCATGTGCAAAAGCCAAATTCCATGAAGCCCAGCCTCCTGAGCTTAAACCAGTAACATATATTCTTTCTGAATCAATTTTGTTTTCTTTCTGAATTTTCAAAATCAGCTGATAAATTGATTCTATATCCCAATTTTCGTTTTCTTTACATTGCGGCGCCAAAACATAAGCATCCAGCTGATGTTTTTTTAAATACTTTAAAGGCCCGTTTATTTTGACTTTTTCAAGGTCTGTACCTTTTTCTCCATCTCCTGAAATAAAAACTATTAATGGCTTTTTCTCTTTTGTATTTATCGGTTTATGCAAAACATATCCCAATTCATAATTGGTTACAACAACCGTTTTTATTTTTCCTGTTGTCTCACTCTGTGCAAAACCAACTAGAGAAAAAAGCATTAAGAGTAAACCTGCTTTATATTTCATAAAAAATTAGATTCCGTATTTTCCGGATTTAAATCCAAGTTTTGTTAAACCTTGTTTTACTTCTGGAGCATTCATAAATAACTTCCACAATAATCCTGTACGATAATTTTCAAGCATTACTACTTCTGGACCTTGATCTATGGCTAGATATCGTTTTGCCACCCAATTGTTTTCTAAACTCAGTGCATCATAAAAACCAGCTTCTCCCCAAGTTTCTTTTTTATGATTTTGATAAAGGTTTCTCATTAAAGCAATAGATTCTTTTGGTGTATATACAATTGAACTTATTGCTGCTGTTGGTGATATAACTCCAACATCATTAGTTGGAAAATGTGCATTATACCCTATTGATCCGTCAGGATTTCTAGAATAAGAAGCTGTTAATCCCCAATAATCAGCACCATAACTGCCATATTTTTTAGGATTCTCAACACAATATTCATAATCTATTTTAACCTGATTTACATTTAAATCCCAGTAGTTTGCATATTTATCGGTTAATTGATTTGGATCTAAGCCAACGTATGAATAATGTGCCCAAAATAATGGTCCACCAAACTCTTCAGCTCCATTATGTTTTAGAATTAAAGGAATATTGTATTTTGTTTTTGAAGTAACAATTCCACCGCTTCTAGCCCAGCCTTCATGATATGCTTTCGCATCAATTGTATGTGTTGGTGAAGATGCAGCCAAGACATAAGTAATTAAACATTCGTTATATCCTTCAAGCGGAAAATTCATCTGCCAGTCGTAATTAGGCGACCAGTGCCAGTACAGCACATTTTTGTTGTTTGTATACCATTGCCAGTCAACACCTTTCCAAAGTGCGTCATATTTTGCTGCAACAGCTTTCTCTTTTTCTGAACCTGTTTTAAGATATTCACGAACTGTAATCATCCCTGCAACCAAAAATGAAGTTTCGACTAAGTCGCCGCCATTATCCTTGGTTCCAAAAGCTTTTACTTTTCCTGTATTTCCGTCAATCCAATGTGACCACGCTCCGTGAAAACGATCTGCTTTGCCTAAAAAATCAGCAATTTTGTTCAGTCTTTCTACTCCTTGTGCTTTTGTAATATATCCTTGAGACATTCCTGATACAAGTGCCATTAAACCAAAACCAGAACCGCCCGTTGTAACAATATTTGAATCATTCTCCGGATAATTTCCGTCAGGATGATAACGTTCTCTTGCTAATCCAGAATTTGGTTCTGCATAATCCCAGAAATATTTGAAGGTTTGTTTTTGAACCATTTCAATAAGCTGTTCATCTGTCAGGGTAACACTAGAAGTTTTTTCTTCTGTATTTCCTTTAGATTTAACAGCAGAGGATCCACATCCAAAAAAAGTAAAAGCTAAAAATAAAACTGAAATTCTAATCATTATAAAAATTTAAAATATTGAATAAATAATCACTTCCTCTAAACTTTTAGAGGAAGTGATTTTAAGATGTTAATTAATAACCACCTGGATTTTGTTGAGAAAGTCCATTTGCTTCTCTTAAGAATGAAGTTGGTATAGGCCATAACTCATGTTTTCCAACAATAAAAGTCTTACCATCTGCTGCCATAGCTGCTTCAGCTTGTCCTGTTCTAACAATATCAAACCATCTGTCGTGCTCAAATGCAAATTCAAATCTTCTTTCTTTATAGATTGCTTTTCTGATATCTGATTGAGAAGTAAAAGGAGTGTTTCCTAGACCTGCTCTTTTACGAATTTGATTCACTAAAGGAATAGCTTCAGAAGTTTGTCCTAATTCGTTTAATGCTTCGGCTTTCATTAATATAACTTCAGCATATCTTAAATATCTAAGATTTGTATCTGTAAATTCTTGATTGTAAAAAGATGATGAATATGCTTTATAATTATATCTTTCATTTGCAACAGTTGATGCTACTTCTCTACCGTCATACAAAACTGATCCTTTGAAAATAATTGTAGCAGCTCGTCTAACATCTCCCGGCTCATAAGCATCTGCTAAACCTTTAGTTGGCGTATTGAATCCCCAACCCCAGCCTCCAGCTCCACGAGGCGCTTGAGAAACAGTATAATTTCCAATTCCAAATCCAGGGCTTGAAGTAGAACCTACTCCATTGATTTCGAAAATAGATTCTTGACCAAATTCTCCTTCTTTTTTATATTGTAGAGCATAATCAGAAACTAAAGAATAACCTGTTACTTTATCACAATTGTCAATTACTTTTTGCCACTTCTTTTGATACAGATTTACTTTTGCTAGTAAAGCGTATGCAGCTCCTTTAGAAGCTCTAACAACATCAGCACCTGTGTAAGCTGATTTTAAAGGCAACGCTTCGATAGCGTCATTTAAATCTTGCTCAATAAAAGCATAAACTTCTTCTACTGACTTACGTGTCAATTGCATTTTTCTGTCTTCTTCAGATATTGGCACTGTAGCTAAATGATCAATAATTGGAACTCCTCCATATCCTTTTACTAAAGTAAAATACATAAATGCTCTCATGAATTTTGTTTCCCCTACTAATCTTGCTTTTAAATCAGGAGATGCTTTATCCAATTTAGGAAACATGGCTAATGCTTGGTTACATCTGTTAATTCCAGCATAATTTGCATTCCAAGTAGATTGAAATGATGGCGTTGAAGCGTTATAAGTTAAAGCGTCAACAATGTCTTTGTCTCCACCTGCATCTCCTGGATCAGAACCTTTATCTGCGTCATCAGTGATGATACTTGAAACTGCATTCCATCCAAAAGATGACATTTCCCATCCTAAAAATTGATTGTAAATTGCAGTTACAAAACCTTTAGCTCCTTCATCACTATTAACCAAAGCAGGATCTGCAGGAATAGCTTCTGTTGGATCTACATCCAAAAAGTCATTTGAACATCCGGATAATAGCAATCCAGAAAGAACAAACATTGATATATATAATCTTTTCATAATATTAAAATTTTAAATTAACTCCCATAACAAATGATCTCAATGATGGGTAAGCATCTAGCTCAACCCCTTGAGTACCTTCAACTAACTTACCATCAGACACAACATCTGGTGAAAATCCAGAGAATTTTTGTGTAATAAATGGGTTAATCGCATTTACATAAATTCGGCAATAGTTAATAAATTTATCTTCTTTAAGAGGAAGTTTGTACCCGAAAGTGATGTTATTAATTCTAAAGAAATCTGCTGACTCTAAATAATAAGTTGAAGCAAAAGGAGTTAAATTAGAAGGTGCCGGAATTGAAGATGTTGTATTTGTAGGTGTCCAAAAACCATTAGCCATAGAAGCTTCTACATTTTCTCCTCCAAATCTTTGTGCTTTCTTTCCGTTATATACTTTTGCTCCTCCTGTTCCGTAACCATCAACAGAAAAATCAAAGTTTTTGTAGTTTAAACCTAATGTAACTCCATAATTAGAAGTTGGTAAAAGAGAACCTACATATTTTTTGTCTTTAAGCTCATCTAAGCCTGATTGCGCAACTTTAGAACCATCTGCTTTGTAGTACAGCATTTGACCATTTGCTTGATCAACTCCTGCATACTCATACATAAAGAAACTACCTAATGGTTGTCCTACTGAAGTATTATCAAGAATTTTAGTATTTTGACCATTTCCTAAACTTCCTCCAATAATTGGATTTAACTGAACATTTTTAAGACTTGTAAGTTCATTTTTATTATGAGAAAAATTTCCTCCTACCCAGTAACTTAAATTATCGTTTATTCTATCATCCCAACGTAAAGAAATTTCATAACCTTTGTTAGATACTTCCCCAACATGTGCTGGTGTAGCAACTGTAATTCCAGAAGTTGAATATGGTTTAACATTCAAAATTGTATTTGTTGTGTTTTTATCATACACGTCAAATGACCCTTTTAATCTGTTGTTTAATACTTCAAAATCAAAACCTCCTGAAAGTTCTTCAACAATTTCCCAAGATAAATTTGGATCTACTTGCGAATTAATTGTAGTACCTGAACCTAAACCTGAATTATCTAATCCAGAAGTTAATAATTGTGTATTAAGCGGTACATTTTGATTTCCTAATCTACCCCAAGAACCTCTAATTTTTAATAAATTAATTTGCTCTACATTACTTAAAAAGCTTTCTTTTGAAACTACCCATCCTAAACCAACAGATGGGAATGTTCCCCAACGTTTGTCTTCAGCAAATTGTGAAGATCCATCACGTCTTACAGTACCTGTAAGTAAATATCTGTCTAACAATTTATATTGGAAACGAGCAAAATAAGAGGCTAATCTTCTTTGATTTAAAGCTTCATCTTTCAAACCTGTAACAGTCCCTGCTACATTAACATCTTTTAAAGACCAGTAATTCGAGTTTGCATTTACATTCTTTCTGTCAATAGTTAACTTTTCTCTAGTACCTTGTACATTCGCCTCGATACCTGCTGTAACTTCAACGTCATGAATTTCAGCAAAAACTTTATTATAAGTTAAATAATTAGATAGATTCCAATTAAAATACTGATCTCTATTTCTTGTCAAAGTGTTCACATTCAAATCACCAGGATACTTTGATGCTACACGAGTAGGATCTGCAGATAACCAAAGAGCTTGATTGTCTACATAATTATACTGTTTGTATGTATAAAATTCCCCGTTGAATTGTGAAGTAAATTTTAAAGATTTAATAATGTCATAATCTAATTTTAGTCCACCTTGCAGCATAACAGTTTGCTGCTGCTCGTTTGTATAATCTAATTGAGCTACTGGATTTCCAACATTATTGAAAGAAGCACCTGTTTCAGCTACAACTCCATTAGAAATAAATGGTACACCATATTTCCCATCAGCGTAACGCACAGGAACAAGTGGAGATTGTCTGTAAGCATTTGTAAATGCACTCAAAGGCATCGGCGTATTCTTAATAGTACTTACACTAAAGTTTTGAGTTAATTTAACTTTATCAGAAAGTTTAAACTCATTATTATTTCTAATAGTTGTACGTCCGTAATCAGAGCCGTTTAAAATTCCTTTTTCTTCATAATTTCCAACACTAAAAAAGTATTTCACATTTTCTGAAGATCCTGAGATTGCGATATTATTTTGAGTGTAAGACCCAGTTCTTGTAATCGCATCAAGCCAATCTGTGTTATAAGGTTGATTTGCAGAAAATCTGCCTTGAGGAAAATCGTTGCTATAAGCAGCGTTACTATAACGAACGTACTCGTCAGCATTTGCCATTTTTACCGTTTTAAGCGGCGTTCTAACCCCTGCAAAGCTTTCTACGTCTACAGTCATTTTTCCTTTACCTGCTTTGGTTGTAATCATAATTACACCATTTGCACCTCTAGTTCCATAAATAGCTAATGAAGAAGCATCTTTCAAGATCTCATAAGATGTAATATCATTAGTATTAATGTTGTTGATGTTCTCAGTAGGCATACCATCTACTACATACAGTGGATTTCTTCCTCCTAATGCAGTACCAGCCCCTCTTATCAATACTGAAGGAGTACTTCCTGGCGCATCTGAAGTAGATACCTGAACACCAGCTGCTTTACCTTGGATAGCCTGAGAAGCATTTATTACCTTCATTTTGGTAATTTCCTCAGATTTGATTGAACTTACAGCAGATGTATTATCAATCTTTTTTCTTGTACCGTATCCAATTACAACTACTTCTTTTAATGCAGTATCTTCTGCTTCTTTTAAGGTAATTGTCATTGGTGCGGCAGTTGCCGGTACAGAAACTGAATTAAAACCCAACATAGAGACTTTTAATATATCTCCTGGTTTTGCATTAATAGTAAAGTTTCCGTCGAAATCTGCATCAGCAGTAGCACGAGCATCAGATGAAGCGATTATTGCTCCAGGAATTCCCATTCCGCTGCTGTCTACTACTTTTCCTTTAATTGCTTGCGCTTGCCCCATCATATAAGATGGTAACAATAAGAGCGCTAAAAAGCTAAAAATAAAATTTTTCATACAGTATGTAATCGTTTAAGTTAGTAGAGCCAAATTAAACAATTACAACGTTGTAGTACATCAGATACCACTACAACATAACTACATCATTGTGTTAAAATTTTAAGTTATACAAATGATTATCAAACATATAAATGTTAAATACAATTCATTAACATAACGTTATGATGTAGTATTGATGTATTAGAATTATATAAAAAATGAGATGGAAAAATATAAGATCTATAAATTTTAAAACCAAATCTTACAGACTTAATAAAAACTTTGACAGGTTTTCATCTTGAGTAAGACTCAGCTTCTTTCTTAGACGATATCTATGCAATTCTACACCTCTAAAAGAAATGTTCATCAATGGCGCAATTTCTTTTGAAGAGAGATTCATTTTAAGATAAACACAGAGTTTTATATCTTTTGGAGTTAGATGCGGATACTTTTTAGAAAGGTTTATAATAAACTCATTGTGAATTTGGTTCAAATTTGTTTCAAAAGTCTCCCATTCGTGTTTATTAACCTCATTTATTTTTATTGCTTTTTTGATTTCGCTTTTTAGTTTATTGAAATCTTTTTCAGAATCAAGAATACTTTGAATATTGTCGATCATTTCGCTTTGTTTAGCAATCGACAAAGATTTACCTGCAACTTCAGATGATTTTGTCTGCAATTCAAGCTCTAGAATATGTTTCTCAAATTCTTGAATATTCAGCTCATTCTCTTTCTTAAGTTCCATTTCAAGAATTTCGCGCTGATGTTTTAATTCTTCTGCCTGCAATTTTAATTTTTGTGTATAACGAAGTTTATTCCATTTATAATAGAAAAATAAAACTGCGGCTATTACCAGCAAATAAAGCAGCACCATCCAAAATGAAAAATACCAAGGCTGCGAAACTTTAAACTCAAAACTTGAAACTTTATCATAATTAGCACCATCATGTTTAAAAATCGCGACAGAATGTGATCCGCTGCTTAAGTTATTTAAAACAACTGCACCATTTGAAATTGGTATGTACTTCTTATCATTATTTATCTGATAAAATAAATTTGGCTTACTGGCTCCATAAATTCCAGAAATCACATTTATTCTAAGTTCCGTATTGTGCTTTATTTTACTTTCGTCCGGAAGAAGTTCACCATTATTATAAGCTTCAATTCTAACGCCTTTGTTCTGCTTATTTTCATATTCTAATTGAAGCGAAATAAATCCATCATCAAGATTTAGTAAATAATGATTATTACTTCTAAAAATTCTTAGATTTTCATTAATCAACTTTCCTTTATAGTATTTCTCTTGAATAATATTCCAAACAAATTTATTTTCATTTGCATAAATATGATAAAGAACACCTTCTTGCAGAACAATAAAATGATTTTTATCTATGGCAACTACATCAGAGATATTTTTAAAATTAGTATTGAATAATTCATTCTCTTCTAATTTATTTGTGATCGAATTAAACGTATACCAAACGTTATTTATTAGAAAAAGGATTTCGCCTCTAAATTCAAAAATCTTAACTCCAAAATCATTTTTGATTTTACTTAGCTGTGTAATATTCTCAACTTTCTTGGTCTTGAAATTATCATCTAAGAAAACTCTATATAAACCACGATAATTATCTGCCGCCCAAATTTCATTTTTCTTATTTTGGGCAACGTACTTTATAGGTTTTGATAATCCGTCAATTTTTTTGCTTTGGCTAAGATCCGAAGCATTGTTATATAATAAGATTCCGCTGTAAGTTGATTGAAAATAAGTATCATTAATAATACTTTTTGATAAGTTCCAACCTCCATTTACATTATTAATCTTTGTTAAAGCACCATTTTCATAACAAAATGTACCATCATTATGACCTATAACATATTTACTTCCAATTTTGGTGATATTCCATCCCTGCCCCTGTGTATTAGGCATCATTTTGAAGTTTCCAGAATCAAACTCAAAAATACCATGATTTGAAGCAATTAAATATCCTTTATCAATAGTGGCAACGGAGTAAACAGAGCCCAAGATTCCAGAATTATCGTAAAAAAACGAAATTGGTGAATTTACCTCAACATGAGCAATTCCATTATCTAGACCAAGCCACAAATCTTCTTCTTTGTCAAAACCAATGCTTAGCACGGAATTATTCATCAAAACATTGTTTCGGTCAATGTTTTTAAATGTATTGGTATTAAAATCGTAGATAAACACACCTTTATTACCAGTACCGACAACAAGTTTATTATTTTTAATAAACTTCGCAACATTAATTCCGTTAGACTTTAATGTTTCATTCAATGGATTGTTCCAAGGTTTTAGTCCCTCTTTATCAGCAACAAAAATCCCTCGTTTTTGCGTAAAAATATAAGTTTTACCATTATATTTTTCAATCGCATGCACAACAGTATTTTTCAGAATTTCCCAGCCTTTTGGAATTGCGATTTTTGTTCCATTCATTCTAAAAAGACCTTTCTCGACAGAAGCAACATAAAGGTTCTTATCTACGACAAAACAATAGGAAACTAAAAATGGAAATTTAATTCTTTGAATATGTTTTCCATCATAAATAAAAACATCATTGAAAGATTGAAAATACAGTGATCCATTAAACCTGAATATCTTCCAGATTTCTTCATTGTCTTTTTCATCAAATAATCGAAGATTTTTAGTAATAGAAACGTAGTGCATTTTTCCATTTTCCCTGTACCAATATCCAAATTCTTTATAAGATCCTGAATAAATTCGATCACCTTCAATCAAAATCGAGCGAATTATCGTTTTGTTTGGCAAAGAGTACTTTTCCCAAATGACACCATCATAACGTAATAGATAATGATTGTTAGCAAAATACATTGCCTTATCTTTACCTTGAGCAACGTTCCAGATTTGATTATCACCCTGATAATCTGATTTATTGTAATTTTCAACGAAGGGAAGTAATTCTTGTGCTTGGATTTGAAAAGCAATGAAAAAGAAGAATAGTAATTTAAAAAGTTTCGATTTCAAAATATTCGGATTTATACCTCAAAGATACTCACAAATATTTAATCTGAAGCCATAAAAAAAAGCTCCTGATCAAGGAGCTTTCTTATAGTCTTCAATTTAAAATCTTTAGTTATTCAGTAATTGATAAACCTGATTTGCAATTTCATACTCTTCGTCAGTTGGCACTACAAGTATTTTTGCTCTTGAACTTGGCTTATTGATTTCTCTAATTTCTTTCGAACGAATTTGATTTTTATCATCGTCAATTTCAATTCCAAAATATTCCATATCGGTACAAACTAACTTTCGCATATACGATGAATTTTCACCAATTCCAGCTGTAAAAATTATAGCATCTAATCCGTTTAAAGAAGCTGCATAAGCTCCGATAGTTTTTCTAATTCTATAAGCATTCATTAACAAAGCCAGCTGACAGTCTTTATTTCCTTTTTCTGCTTCCGATTCAATATCACGCAAATCACTGTAACCTGTAAGACCAAGCATTCCGCTTTGTTTCAACAAAATAGAATTTACTTCATCTGGTGTATATCCTAAATTTTTGACCATATAAAATATTACAGATTGATCAATATCTCCTGCTCTTGTGCCCATTATTAGACCATTTGCAGGCGAAAATCCCATTGTTGTGTCAATACTTTTCCCGTCTTTTATAGCTGTCATACTGCACCCGTTTCCTAAATGGATTGTGATAATTTTAGATTTATTTTCTAAATAGTCTATTGCCTTTTCAGACACGTATTTATGGCTTGTTCCATGAAATCCATACACACGGACTTTATTCTCAGTTAAAAGATAATTTGGTATTGCATATTTATAAGCTTGAACTGGAATTGTTTGATGAAACGCAGTATCAAAAACAGCAACTTGTTTTGCTTCGGAAAATATTTCTTCTGCAACATTTATTCCTACCAAATGCGCTGGATTATGAAGAGGCGCTAATTCTGAAAGTTCTTTAATTTTTTCTTTTACTTCTTCTGTAATGATAGTTGTATCAGAGAAATAACTTCCACCGTGCACAACTCTATGTCCTACAGCTGCAATTTCTGAAGTTGTTTTAATTACTCCTTTGTCTGCATCCAAAAGCATATCTGCTACTTTTTGCAATCCTACTTTATGAGTTGGAATAGGCAATATTTCTTCACGCGAATTTGAAGGTGTTTTAAAAGTAATATTTGATGTTTCTAGACCAATTCTATCAATCATACCACTGCAAATTACTTCGTTTGCCGGCATAACCATTAATTGATATTTTATTGATGAACTTCCTGAGTTTATTATTAGTATTTTCATTCTTTTTAAGTTGCTAAGGTTCTAAAGCTCTTAGTTTATTTTTTAATTTTTAATTAAATTTACATTCCCTGTGCCTGAATTGCTGTAATTACAACTGTGTTGATAATATCGTCTACAGTACAACCACGGCTTAAATCGTTTACTGGTTTATTTAGCCCTTGCAGCATCGGACCAATTGCCAATGCTCCTGTTTCTCTTTGTACTGCTTTATAAGTATTGTTTCCTGTGTTCAAATCTGGAAAAATTAGTACACTCGCCTGCCCTGCCACTTCAGAATCTGGCATTTTACTTTTACCAACAGCGCGGTCAACTGCAGCGTCATACTGAATTGGACCTTCAATTTTTAAATCAGGACGTTTTTGTTTTACAATTTCGGTTGCTGCTCTTACTTTATCTACTTCATCCCCTTTTCCTGATGATCCAGAAGAATAAGAAAGCATGGCAATTTTTGGTTCAATTCCAAAAGCTGAACTTGATTCTGCCGATGAAATTGCAATTTCTGCCAATTGTTCTGCAGTTGGATTCGGATTGATGGCACAATCTCCAAAAACAGAAACTCGATCTTCTAAACACATAAAAAATACGGATGAAACTACAGACGAATTAGGTTTGGTTTTTATGAATTGTAAAGCTGGCAGAATAGTATGTTGCGTAGTATGTGCCGCACCAGAAACCATTCCGTCTGCGTGGCCTTTATACACCATCATAGTTCCAAAATACGAAACATCTTCCATTAAATCTCTAGCCATTGTAATACTTACATTCTTTGCTTTTCTAAGCTCATAATAAGTATTAGCATAATCTTCATACAATTCTGATTCTTTTGGATTGATGATATTTACTTTAGAAAAATCAAATGCTATTCCAAGTTCTGCAATTTTATTTTCAATTTGTTTTCTTTCTCCAATAATCGAAATATCAACAACATCCATCGCCAAAAGTCTCGAAGCTGCAATAATAATTCTTTCATCATTTCCTTCAGGCAGAACGATATGTTTACGATGCTGTCTGGCTCTTTTAACCATATTGTATTGAAACATTTTTGGCGTCATGCCTTCAGCTTCAAAAGTGATTAATCTTTCGGATAAAGCTTCGTTATCAACATATTTTTCAAATGTGGTTATCGACGTTTCAATTTTATGCGTGTTGTTAGCATAGATTTCAGACTTAATCGCACCAATTCTGTTTGTAATATGATATGTTCCTCCGTCAACTGCTATAATTGGAACAATAGCCGAAAGTCCTTCTATAAGCTTTAAAATACTTTCTTCTGGAACGATATTTCCAGTTAATATAATCCCCGATATTGTTGGATAATTTGCCGATTCATTAGCTTGCAAAGCTCCTAAAATAATATCAGAGCGATCTCCTGGAGTGATTACAAGAGCATTATCGTGTAAATGAACCAAATAATTATGCAATTGCATAGCTCCAACGCTAAAGTGGCCAATTTCATTATTTAAATAGTTTCCTCCAAACAAAACTTTAGCATCAAGTTCATTAACAATTTCCTGCATTGTCGGGTTGTTCAAACTTGAAATTAGCGGAATTGTATTGACCAAAACATTCTCTGGTAAGCTTTTTTGAAGGCTTTTAGTTACTAATTCAATATTTTCGGGTTGTACTTTATTGGCAAAAACAGATAAAACCTCAACCTCTTTTACTTTGAAAGAATCGTAAACTAAATATAAACTGTCAACCAATTCCTCCAATGTTTTCCCTACTCCTGAACCAATAATTATTGTTGGAATTCCTAAGTTTTTAGCAATTAAAACATTCAAATCTAATTCGATTGAAGTTCCTTCGCCGGTAAAGCTTGTTCCTTCTACCAAAACAAAATCAAAACGTTCTTCGAGTTTTTTATATTTTTCGATAATTAAATCTAAAACCTCTCCTATTTTTCCTTTGTTCTTTTTCTTAATCAGTTTACTTTTTGTGATGGCATAAGCATCTTCAAACTTAATATCGAGGTTAAAATGCGATAAAACGGTTTCAATATGATTATCTAATTCGCCATCGACAAAATCTTCTACAATAGGTCTAAAATACCCTACTTTGGCTGTTTTTCCAATCAAAATACTCATCAAACCGAGTGTAATAATCGATTTTCCGCTATTGTGATCGCTCGTTGCTATATATATTGCTTTACTCATAATTTATATTTTGAAACTTAACGTATCTATTTGAATTCTATTTTAATATTTAGAAGATTAAAACCAACGCCTTTTCTTGAAGTAAACAATCAAGGCTATTACCAGTAAAACCATTGCCACCATTACGCTATAATAACCATAACGGTATTTTAGCTCTGGCATGTTTTCAAAGTTCATACCGTAAACCCCAACAATAAAAGTAAGCGGTATAAATATGGCAGAAATTATAGTAAGGGTTTTCATAATTTCGTTCATCTTTCGGCTTTGTTCCGAAAAATAAAAGTTAGAAGCACTTTCAAGAGAGCTCATATCTGATTCTATTTGCTCTAAAAGCTCTAAACTTTTTTGATGCAGTCTGATAAAAAAATTAAAAGTTTCCTTTTGTATCAAACTGTTGGTATCATCATCTTTAATCGTTTTTAAGTAATAAAGCGAATCTCGAAGAGGAACAATTGAACGCTTTAAAAAATTAAAATTATCACGGTGATTTTCAATCTTTTCTAAAATAACAGGATCAGCACCTTTTTTAGTCAAATTGATAAGTTCTTCTATTTTATCTTCTTCATCTTCAATTGTAATATAGAAGTTTTCGATTACAGCATCTAATAACAAATAAAGAAGATAATCTACTTTTTTAGTTCTTACAATTCCTGAATGCGTTCGAAGTCGTTCGCGAATATGGGTAAAAAAATCGCTTCGCTTTTCTTGAAAAGAAATCAAAATTCCGTCTTTTAAAATAAAGCTAAGCTGTTCAACACTTATATTATCTGAATATTCCGAAGGTAAAAGTGATTTTATGTTGAAAAACAAAATATCAGGCTGTTCTTCTAATTTGGTTCTTTTGGTAGTGTTTAAAATATCAGCCAATAAATAATCATCAAATTTAAAATGTGCACCTATAGTTTTAAGTAAACCAATGTCATTTAAACCGTGAATATTAAGCCAATTATTTTTAGTATAATCAAAACAAGAATTTAGAGCCAGAACGGTAAACTTATCATATTCAACAACATCTGTATCGTTATATACAAAAAGCTGCATCTCGGTTTCATGCTCTTTATGCGAGCCTGTATACTCTAAAGTAATATGTTGCAGCTTTCTCCCTTTCTTGTATTTGATCTTTCTCATTCAAAAAAATTTACAATAGTAATATTACGAAAAAGAATCCGAATGAGAAATGACATTTATCATTTTGCTCAGAAAGATTTAAGAAATCACATTGCTTTTAAAAAGTATTCTTTTTATTGTTTCCACTACTTAAACGTGAATTATATCCATAAAAAAAACCGAGCCATTTCTGACTCGGTTTTCATATTCAATTGTAAAGGCACATAATAATGCGTCTCTACGGAGTAAATTATTTTACCTCTTCGAATTCAACGTCTTCAACGTTGTCTCCTTGAGATTGCTCTTGTTGTGGAGCAGCTTGTTGTCCTGCATCACCTTGAGCGTACATTGCTTCTGTAGCTGTTTTCCAAGCTGCATTAACATTGTCTAATCCTTTTTGGATTGCATCAAGATCTTGAGATTGGTGAGCCATTCTCAATTCAGTTAAAGCATATTCGATAGCTGTTTTGTGCTCATCTGTAATTTTATCTCCCAATTCTTTCAATTGACTTTCAGTTTGGAAAATAGTACTATCAGCTTCGTTCAATTTCTCAGCTCTTTCTTTTGCAATTCTGTCAGCATCAGCGTTAGCTTCAGCATCTTTTTTCATTTTTTCGATTTCTTCAGCTGTTAATCCAGAAGAAGCTTCGATACGGATATCGTGAGATTTTCCAGTTCCTTTATCAGTTGCAGAAACTTTGATGATACCATTAGCATCGATATCGAAAGTTACTTCGATTTGAGGAACTCCTCTTGGTGCTGGCGGAATACCATCTAAGTGGAAACGACCGATAGTTTTGTTATCAGCAGCCATAGCTCTTTCTCCTTGCAATACGTGGATTTCAACAGATGGTTGAGAATCAGCAGCAGTAGAGAATACTTGAGATTTTTTAGTTGGGATAGTTGTGTTAGACTCAATTAATTTAGTCAATACACCACCCATAGTTTCGATACCTAAAGAAAGAGGTGTTACGTCAAGTAACAATACATCTTTTACATCTCCAGATAAAACTCCACCTTGAATAGCAGCTCCAATAGCAACAACCTCATCAGGGTTAACACCTTTAGATGCTTTTTTACCGAAGAATTTTTCAACTTCGTCAGCGATTCTTGGCATACGAGTAGAACCTCCTACAAGGATAACTTCGTCGATATCAGATGTAGATAAACCTGCATCTTTTAATGCTTTAGCAACTGGCTCCATAGAACGTTTTACTAAAGTATCAGATAATTGCTCAAATTTAGCTCTAGATAATTTTTTCACTAAGTGTTTTGGTCCAGAAGCAGTCGCAGTTACGTAAGGTAAGTTGATTTCTGTTTCAGCAGAAGATGATAATTCAATCTTAGCTTTCTCAGCAGCTTCTTTCAAACGTTGTAATGACATTGGATCTAAACGTAAATCAATACCTTCTTCAGTTTTGAATTCGTCAGCTAACCAGTCAATAATAACTTGGTCAAAATCATCACCACCTAAGTGAGTATCACCATTTGTAGATAATACTTCGAATACACCGTCTCCTAATTCAAGAACAGAGATATCAAAAGTACCTCCACCTAAATCGTAAACAGCAATTTTTTGATCAGTTCCTTTTTTATCTAATCCGTAAGCAAGTGCAGCTGCAGTTGGCTCATTGATGATACGCATAACTTTAAGACCAGCAATTTCTCCAGCTTCTTTAGTAGCTTGACGTTGTGCATCGTTAAAGTAAGCAGGAACAGTAATAACCGCTTCAGTTACAGTTTGACCTAAATAGTCTTCAGCAGTTTTTTTCATTTTTTGAAGTGTCATTGCTGACAATTCTTGAGCAGTGTATAAACGACCGTCAATATCCACACGTGGCGTATTGTTGTCACCTTTTACAACACTGTAAGGAACTCTTTTTGCCTCTTCTGTAGTTTCAGCAAAAGTGTGTCCCATAAAACGTTTAATAGAAGCAATCGTTTTTGTAGGATTCGTTACTGCTTGTCTTTTTGCAGGATCACCTACTTTAATTTCGCCACCTTCAACAAAAGCGATGATAGATGGAGTTGTTCTTTTTCCTTCTGCGTTAGGAATAACAACTGCTTCGTTACCTTCCATTACAGAAACACAAGAGTTCGTCGTACCTAAGTCAATTCCGATTATTTTACCCATTTTTTATATATTTAATTTTTGATTTAATTTTATAACTCAGGTGGCATAAGTCAATCTTTGTGCCAATATAAAAAACTAAATAAAATTGTCAGTTTTATTATTGGCACGACAATAATCGGCTGACAACATGACATTTTTTAAACCTGACATGCATGGCATACTCCAATAATTCATGTCATTATTTTAGCATACTTAATTATTACTTTCCTTCCAAGTTTCTTAAATAAAACCCTGTCTCAAATCTATTTACATAAAAAACTTCAAAACTCAACTGTACCAAAATCGATTTATTCCCCGCGCAATTAAAAATATTTAACTACTAAGAAAAACTCCCATTTCATATTTATTCGTAATTTCGATTTCTCATTAAAATTACAATTACAAAATGGCATCATTTACAAAAGAAATATCTTTTCGCTGGTCAGATCTAGACCCAAACTTTCACGTTCGTCATAGTGCTTATTACGATTTTGGCGCGCAGCATCGTATCGAAATTCTTGAAGAATTAGGTTTAACTTTAAGAGTAATGCAGACACAAGGTTTTGGTCCTGTTTTGTTTAGAGAAGAATGTGTTTTTAGAAAAGAATTAAAACTCTCAGACAAAATATTTATTCATACCAAAACATCAAAAATGAAAGCCGACGCTTCACGCTGGTCTATTATTCATGAATTTAGACGTGAAGACGATACACTTTGTGCCGTTATTACTGTTGATGGTGCATGGATGGACACTAAACTAAGAAAGCTAGCTTCTCCAACACCTGAAATTGCAATTCAAGCATTGAGTATTTTTCCTAAAAGCGATGATTTTGTTGGATTATAAAATTAAATCTGACTATGTACAAAACATTAAAATCCGAAAAGCAATCACTTTTCGGTTTTTTTATTTCCTTTTAAATCAAACCTATTCAAACTTCAATCCAAAATTTACCCTGTCAAAAGTAGTACTGCAAGAAATAGCAAATCGGCCAATATTTACAGTTCCAAAAATTCCTTCAACACCATGTCCCGAGTAAAATCCACCTGCAGAGAATCGGTTAACCTGATATTTTAAGGCAATATCATTAACCCTACTGCTTAATTGCCCGAAAACAATAAAATTTGGAACAAACTCATAACTGGCAAAAACCTTCGGAACCATTTTTTGATAATAATCAAAACTTTCATCCGTTTCATAATCCATACTTACAGAATGTACATTCTCTAAATTTCCTCCTACATAAGTATTTTCTCCAAAATGATACGAAATACTAAATCCTGTAAATGTTCCTTGATAACCGCTTCGAGAATCAACATAACCTATGCCGATTGTAGCTCTAAATTTATCGCATATTTTCCCAATATAACCAATATAAGTCCTGTCAATCTCAGATTTATCAATCCCGGCACCAAAAATAATATCTTCCTGACACATCGCAAGAGCATACTGAAAATAGGCCGAATATTGATCTTTATTAGCCGCAACAACACTTCTTCCTTTATCAAGATCAATATTAGCAGATATCAAAGTAGAGTTTATAACGGCGAAATCAAAAGTATTGATTTCCTGAGCAAATGCAGAGACGGAAAGCAAGAGTATAAGTATTGTTTTTTTCATAATACTAATTTTAGCTGACAACATTCTTACACTAATTTAAAGACAATTTTCCTGTTAATAAAAGAAGTCCCTCCAAGTACCACATTACTCGTTTAAATACATTATTTTCACAATCAAGATCATTTAATCGATAAAAACACAAAAAATAATCGATAAATGGCTTTAAAAACTACAAAATAACTTAGAATACCCTTTTTCTGATAACTTTATGACACTGTTCTTTGTATTTCAAAATGCTTAACAGTAATTTTATACTTTGCAATTTTTCAACCTTATTAAGGATACATTACTTAATTTGATTCATTAATAAAATCAATAATCGTATTTTTGAAAAAGTAATTAATTAAAAACGAAACATATGTTTACTATAGAGCAAATCAAAGAGGCTCACGCCAAAGTACAAAGCGGTGCCGACTTTCCAAATTATATACAAGACCTGATTATTCTGGGCGTAAAAGGCTATGACACATTTGTACACGATGGTCATGTCGAATATTACGGTGTAAACAATTATACTGTTACTTCTGATGAAAAATACAGACCAATTGCAATTGCTCCAACGGTTAATAAAGAGCTTTTTATAGAATTTTTAGTAAAACATCAACACGGCGAAACAGATTATATTACTTTTTGTAACCATTCTGGTCAATGCGGCATAGCAAAATGGAGAGTTGATATTATAGAAATGACCTGCACTTATTTTGATAGCGCAGAAAACGAAATTCTAATTGAGAAAATTCCAAGTTAAGCTGCCTTAGAAATGCTTATTTTCAATAACACAAAATATTTTACAACTAAAAAAAGTATCCTTTTGATGCTTTTTTTAGTTTGCTTTACAGGATTTTCACAGCAAAAAAAAGAAAAACCTAAATTTAAGGTTATTGCTTTTTATACGGCAAAAAATGATCAAGCTCATATTAGTTTTGTTCATGAAGCCAATAAACGATTTCCTAAAATCGCAGAAGAAAATCATTTTGTTTATGATTCGACTGACAATTGGAACAACTTGAACGAGAAATTTTTAGCCAATTATCAAGTCGTTTTATTTTTAGATACAAGACCTGAAACCTTAGAGCAGCGAAAAGCCTTTGAAAAATTTATGAAAGATGGCGGCGGTTTTATAGGTTTTCACTTTTCTGCTTTTGCTTTAAATGATTCAGAATATCCACAAAACTGGAATTGGTATCACAATACTTTTTTAGGTTCCGGCGAATATGTAAGTAATACATGGAAACCTACATCGGCGGTTTTAAAAATTGAAAATCAGCACTCCGCAACAAAAAACCTTCCTAAAACCTTTGCTTCAGCACCAAACGAATGGTACAGATGGAATAATGATCTAAGAAAAAATACAGACATAAAAATTCTTGTTGCGATTGATGAAAGCAGTTTTCCGTTAGGAACAGGACCAAAAGCCAGCGAAATTTGGCATAATGGTTATTATCCTGTTGTCTGGACAAATAAAAATTACAAAATGATTTATATCAATATGGGACATAATGATATAGATTATGACAACGGAACTAACAAAACGCTTTCGTATACTTTTGAAAATGAAACCGAAACTAAATTAATTACAAACAGCTTACTCTGGTTAGGAAGCTCTAAAAAATAAATTTATCCAAAATGGCTGCTAAACTCTCTCCACTTATAAATGCTGAAGAATTATTAAACCTGAGCAATTTATCTGAAATCATTCTAATTGACGCCAGAGCAGGAATTAATGCCGAAGAAAATTTCAAAACTGAACATTTACAAGGTGCGCGTTATGTTGATTTAAACAAAGATTTAGCAGCAGTCGAAAATCCTGCAAACGGCGGCAGACATCCATTGCCTTCTTTCTCTAAATTTTCTGAAGTACTTTCTAAATTAGGAATTTCGCCGACATCGCATATTATAATTTATGATGATAAAAACGGTTCAAACGCCGCTTCTAGGTTTTGGTGGATGCTAAAAGCAATTGGTCATGAACAAGTTCAAGTTTTAAACGGCGGTTTACAAGAAGCCATAAAAGCAGGTTTTCCTGTAAGTTCTGAAATCAAATTTTTTGAAGCAGTAGAAAATTATCCCATTTCTGAATGGAAACTAAAAACAGCCGATATTGAAGAAGTAGAAAAAGCCCGAAACAATAGCGAAAGCATTGTAATTGATGTAAGAGATAAAAATCGTTTTGACGGACTTACTGAGCCTTTGGATTTAATTGCTGGACACATTCCGGGTGCCATAAATATTCCGTTTAGCGAAAACCTGGATGAAAATGGTCTTTTTAAATCTTCAGATGCTTTAGCGGAAAAATATACAGCAATTTTAAAAGACAAACCATCCGAAAATATAATTGTACATTGCGGATCAGGTGTTACAGCTTGTCACAGCTTATTAGCAATGGATTATGCCGGAATAGAAATTCCGAAACTTTATGTAGGATCATGGAGCGAATGGTCCAGAAATGATCGTGAAATGGCAGTAAAAAAAACAGAATAAATAGAATACAACACAATCAACAATTTTTTAAAATACAGAAATGCAGCATTGGGATATACTTTTATCAAATCAAGTAAATAAAAAAGCTTTTATAGACAGTTTGCTTTCGAGTGAAGCAAAAGGAGAATTAGCCGTTTTTAACAATCAAAAAGGGATTTTGTTCTCAGACATTGCAATTGAAAAATTCATTGAAAAAGAATATCAATACGATAGTGTCGAAGCATCACCAGAATCACACAGACAGCTTCGTACATTTTCATCGGGCGAACGTAAAAAAGAATTTTTAAAATACTGTATCAATCAAAAGCCCGATTTTATCATTTTCGATAATCCGTTTGATCATTTAGATCAGGCTTCTCGTGTAGTTTTGGCAGAATCTTTAAAAAATTTAACGAATGAAATTGCTATTATTCAACTCCTAAATCGTACCGTTGATGTTCTTGATTTTGTTCCGAATAAAGCGCAGATTAACGACAATACTTTTGAACTTCATCCAATTTCAAAAACCGAAAATCATTTTAAAACTCTAAATACAGCCGCAATTCCTAAAGCGATTGAGTCACATACTTTTCACGAAAGTGTATTAATTAAACTCGAAAATGTTTCTGTAAGCTACGACGAAAGAAAAATTCTTGATACTATTTCTTGGACTATAAAACAAGGTGAATTTTGGCAGTTAGTTGGTCCAAATGGTTCTGGAAAAAGCACTATTCTATCTTTAATCACAGGCGACAACCCAAAAGGATTTGGTCAGGATCTTTTTTTATTTGGAAGAAAAAAAGGAAGCGGCGAAAGCGTTTGGGACATCAAAAAGCAAATTGGAATCTTTGCAACTTCAATGACTGATTTATTTCAAAAAAGTCATACACTTGAAGAAATGATTCTTTCTGGATTCTTTGATTCTATTGGACTTTACATTGAGCCAACAACACATCAAAAACAAATTGTTTCGCAATGGCTTGAAGTTATCGAAATGACACATTTAAGAAAAAAACGTTTTATAGATCTTTCTATCGGACAACAGCGAGTGGCATTAATTGTTCGCGCCGTTTTAAAACATCCGCCGTTATTAATTTTAGATGAACCTGTAGAAGGCTTAGACGACGAAAATGTAGATTTAGTTATTCAGCTGATCAATACCATCAAACAGGAAACTAACGTGACTGTATTATACGTTTCACATCGAATTGAATCTGGACTTGCTCCTACTTCTGTATTTGAGCTTTTGCCAGCACCAACAGGTTCTATTGGTAAAATAAAATACCATTCAGAATTAAACTAAACAAAAAAATGAGATTTAACCATTATGCAGCTGTACTTACAATACTTCTGCTTACCTCCTGCTCCAATTCAATTTTTACAGTTAGAAAAGAATATAAGCTCGCTGAAGTTTCAAAACTAAAATCAGATTGGAACAGTGATTCAAAAGAATGGTTTCTAAAAAAAGATACTTTGATAGGAACTGGTGGCCCAATGCACTGGGGAGTAATACTATCCAAAAAACAACTTCCAAAAAACTACGAAATTGATTTTAAAGCAAACATGACCAACGAATCTTTATTTGAAATTATGTTGAACTTTGATAAAGAAAACTACATTAGAACTTATCTGTATCAAATTGATCAAAATATAGTTATTGGTAAAGGAGTTTACTACAAAGACAATGACGAATATGGTAAACGAGGCGGAAAAAGCCTATTTACCAAACCAATGAAGTTAGAAAATAACAAATGGTACAACGTAAAAATAAAAGTTCAAAATAATCAATTACTCTTTTCAGTAAACAATCAAACCTCGTTAGAATGTTCCCTAGAAAAAAGTAATCTAAGTCAAAAAGGAAAACTAGGTTTCATAACCAACGGAGAAGTCAAAATAACTGATTTAAGTGTCAAAACACTGTAAAAAACACTTACAGTTAAAACAAAAAAAGCTCCATCAGGAGCTTTTTTATATAACAAATTATCTAATTTTCTAATTGACAAATTATCTAATCTAATTCTCTTCGTCTTCTGTATTATGTGATTTGACATAATTACGCCATTTTTCAATACAATCCTTAAAATCCTGTGGTAATTCTGTATCAAAACGCATCATTTCGCCTGTATTTGGATGCACGAAACCAAGTGTTTTTGCGTGCAAAGCCTGACGCGGCAACGCTTTAAAACAATTTTCAATAAACTGCTTGTACTTTGTAAAAGTAGTTCCCTTCAAAATCAAATGTCCGCCATAACGTTCATCATTAAACAACGGATGTCCAATGTGTTTCATATGCGCACGAATTTGATGTGTTCTTCCTGTTTCTAATTTACAAGAAATCAAAGTAACATATCCAAAACGTTCCAAAACTTTATAATGTGTAATTGCAGGTTTTCCAATTTCTGGATCAGCAAAAACTGCCATTTGCATACGATCTTTTAAATGTCTTGCTAAGTTTCCTTCAATGGTTCCCTCCTCTTCCGTAACATTCCCCCAAACAAGAGCAATATATTCACGCTCAGAAGTTTTTGCTTCAAATTGTTTTGCCAAGTGAGTCATTGCTGCCTCCGTTTTTGCCACAACCAAAAGTCCTGAGGTATCCTTATCAATTCTATGCACCAAACCTGGACGCTCGCTGCTGTTCATTGGCAGATTATCAAAATGATGTGCCAAAGCATTTACCAGCGTTCCCGTATAATTACCGTGACCAGGATGCACAACCATTCCCGGCTCTTTATTAATCAATAAAAGAGCGTCATCTTCATACACAATATTCAACGGAATATCTTCTGGCAGAATATGGTTTTCAAACGGCGGATGCGATAACATAACCGTTACAACATCAAAAGGTTTAACCTTATAATTTGATTTTACTGGAATATCATTTACAAAAATATTTCCTTCAGTAGCGGCGTTCTGAATTTTATTTCGAGTCGCATTCTGAATCAAATTCATTAAATATTTGTCAATACGTAAAAGCGCTTGACCTTTAGGGACTTCAAATCTAAAATGTTCGAATAATTCGTCTTCTAGATCTAAATTTTCAATATTATTGTTCATCTTGTGGGGTTTCAGTAGTTGGTGCAGCCGTACTATCCGCAGCCTGACCTTCATCTTCATAAGTTGCTTTTCCGTCTCCTAAAACCAAGTCGATTTTTGAAGCCTTCAACACACGATCTCCTACTTTTAAATTTCTTCCTTTATATCGCATCTCCAAAACCATATCTTTTCCAAGATTAGGAATATAAGTAATTGTTCCCGGTTCAAGCCCTAAAGCTTTTAAAGTTGGAACCGCTTCACGATACGTTTTTTCAATTAAATCAGGAATTCTAACAGACGAGAATCCTGATGAATTAATTTTAATATATATTTTTCTTCCTACTTTTACTTTTGTTCCCGGCAATGGATCTTGCTCAACAACACTATATTTTGGAAATTCACTACGATAATCAACACTATCTAAAAGCACATAATCTAAATCCAATTCATCCAGTTTTTGCTCTACCTGCTCCTCTGTCAGTTTTGCTAAATTTGGAACCGCGATTTCATGACCATGATCCGTGGTAAAAGTCAGCCAATGCATAAACAAATAACCTAAAACGGCAATAATAGCAGCCGCACTTAATACTTGAATAAAAAATACTCGGCTTGTTAAATACTTACGTAAACTCATAAATTTATTTTTATTAGAGGCAAAGATAAAGCTATTTCGTTTCAAAAAAAATGATAATTTTGTTTTAAACAAGAAAGCTTTTAATATGCTTTATGATAAGGAGCTGTTTCCTGCTGTCCGCTGTATCTTTTATGGCGAACACCGCCACAAAAGGATGCCGCTTCCATCAGGGCTAGGGCACTTGGTTTCAAAAGAAGATTTTTGTTCTTTATTTTAATAACGCAACCACAATATTGTCAAGCTGAGCGGAGTCGAAGCCTCCGCAAAGTGATTCAATAAACGGTGCTTCGACTCCGCTCAGCCGGACAAACAAAACGAATAAAAAACAATTCGTGAAAATTTGAGAAATTCGTGGCAAACAAACAGTCAAACAAACAAACAAACAAACAAACAAACAAACAAACAAACAAACAAACAAACAAACAAACAAACAAACAAACAGTTAAACAAACAAACAGTTAAACAAACAAACAGTTAAACAAACAAACGATTAAACAAATAAACAGCATAGAATGAAAAACATTGCCATCATCATGGGCGGATATTCAAGCGAATACAAAATTTCGCTTATCAGCGGAAACGTTGTATATCAATATCTTGACAAAACAAAATACAACGGATTCCGTATTCATATTTTTAAAGAAAAATGGGTATATGTAGACGAAAAAGAAGCGGAATACGCAATCGACAAAAATGATTTTTCTGTAACTATAAACGATCAGAAAATTACTTTCGACTGTGTTTTCAATGCTATACACGGAACTCCAGGAGAAGATGGATTAATGCAGGCTTATTTTGAATTATTAGGAATTCCGCAATCATCTTGCGATTACTATCAATCAGCTTTAACATTCAATAAAAGAGATTTATTATCTGTTTTAAAACCTTACGGAATCAAAACAGCAATTTCATATTACTTAAACAAAGGTGATGTTATCAATACCGAGGAAATTGTTAAAAAAGTAGGCTTGCCATGTTTTGTTAAACCAAACAAAGCTGGATCTAGTTTTGGAATTTCAAAAGTAAAAACAGAAGCTGAACTTCCAATCGCGATTGAAGTTGCTTATAAAGAAGACAACGAAATCATCATTGAAAGCTTCCTTGACGGAACCGAAGTTTCTGTCGGAGTAATCAATTACAAAGGCGAAATTAAAGTATTACCAATTACCGAAATCGTATCTGACAATGACTTCTTCGATTATGAAGCTAAATATGAAGGAAAATCACAAGAAATCACACCAGCCAGAATCTCTGATGAATTAACACAAAAAGTAAGTGATGTTGCCAAACGTGCTTACGAAGTTCTAAAAATGAAAGGATTCTCAAGAAGTGAATTTATCATTGTAGACAACGAACCGTATATGCTAGAAATGAATACAATTCCAGGTTTAACAACAGAAAGTTTGATTCCGCAGCAAGCAAGAGCCGCCGGAATTTCTCTCGAAGATTTGTTTACAAATGCAATTGAACTAGCTCTTTCTTAAAGACGCTAAGATACTAAAGTGCTAAGGTTCTAAGATCTTAGCACTTTATTTTTTAAACACAATATTACCACACTGAGTAAAGTCGAAGTCTTCCAAAGAACCTTTTAACCTAAAAACTCACAACCTTAGAATCTCAGAACCTTAGAACCTTAAAAAAAATGCGAAAAGCCTTATTCCCAGGATCATTTGACCCAATTACCTTAGGTCATGAAGATATTATCAAAAGAGGAATTTCTTTATTTGATGAAATCGTAATTGCAATTGGTGTAAATGCCGAAAAAAAATACATGTTTTCATTAGAAGAAAGAAAACGTTTTATTGAAGAAACTTTCAAAGACGAACCAAAAGTCTCAGTTATCACTTATGAAGGTCTGACAATAGATCTCGCCAAAAAACAAAAAGCCGATTTCATATTAAGAGGTTTGCGTAACCCTGCCGATTTCGAATTCGAAAAAGCCATTGCGCACACCAATAGAAAACTTTCTAAAATTGAAACTGTCTTTTTATTAACTGCTGCAAGCACATCGTATATAAGTTCAAGCATTGTTCGTGATGTATTGCGTAATGGCGGCGAATATGAAATGCTTGTTCCAGAAGCGGTTAGAGTTAAAAAATAATTTTAGCTCCAATATCTAAGTCATCATCAAATTAAACTTAAACAATGAAATTATACATTTCGGTTTTATTTACAATTTTATTTATAAATAGTTCTTATTCTCAAGTTAGTTCAGAAATCTCATTAACCACATCACAAAGTCAAGTTTTAATAAGTAAAAAAGGAGAAACATTTCAATTAACAGATCAAGATGGGAAAATAGTAATTTCAGATATAGACAGTCTTTATCAGAAGAAAAAATCAGATTTTATTTTTATTAAAAAAAAAGGACTTTGGGGTGTTGTTTCTAATTATGGTAAGATATTGATTCCTATTAATTTTAATAAAACAGAAAGAATTTACAATGAATTCTGGGCAGTCACCAAAAATCAAAAAAAAGGCGTATTTAGTATACCCAAAGGAGAAATACTTCCTGTTGAATTTGACAATATCGAATTCTCTCAGTCCTATAACCAAGAATTTATTGTAAAAAAAGACGGTAAAAAAGGTGTATTCAATTATTTAGGAAAGGAAATAATTCCTATTGATTATGATGAGATAAAAAAGAAAAATGGCGTTCTCGTTCTTTCTAAAAACAACAAAACAAACTATTTTTTAAATAATAAAATCATTTCAGATTCTTTAGTTTTAGATAAAAGTTTTGAAATCTATGGAGACTAT
>NZ_NRQV01000025.1:0-58582 GCF_004119505.1 Flavobacterium sp. YO64
CGCTTAAAAACAAAATTAAGAGTACTAAATTTCAATACAATAAAAATGGAACTATTAAGTAAACATGCTTTAGAGAAACATAGGAACAAAATAATGGAACAACTTAATTTTGTTCCGTTTAATATTCTTTTTGCCAAAAATGTTGTGGAACAAAAAATGACTGGAGAAGTTTTTTGTTGATAATACAGATTATCCTCAAATTTTCTATATTCTGCATTCGTATGGAATGTCATTGTTGTTGGGTAAAAGCAGTGATGAAATTAACTATAAGTTCTTAGAAAATATATTAAGTCGTAATGTAGAAAAAAACAAAGTTGAATGGATGCAGGCTTATCCTTATGAATGGGATTTTACAATAAAAAAGACATTAAAAGATTGTATTTATACACATACTCCTCCTATTGAATTGGATATCAGAGTAAATTTCACATTTAATCTGTCAAAGTATGCAAATTCGAAAAAGGAAGTAATAGATGAAAATATAGTAATCTTGAAGACAACTAAAGAAGATTTTGAAAACATAAAAGGAAGTGTTATTCCTAAATATTTTTGGCATAATTCTGATGAGTTTATAAACAATGGTATAGGATATAGTTTATTTTATAAAAATTCGCTTGCTTCACTTGCATTCTCAGCTGTTGTAGATGGTAAATATGTTGAATTGGGAATTGAAACACAAGAACAATTTAGGGGGAAAAAAATTGCGTACAAAGTCTGTCATGCATTAATTCAATATTGTTTAGAAGAAGGATTCGAACCTATTTGGGCTTGTAGAAAATCAAACGTTGGGTCTTACAAACTTGCTGAAAAACTGGGCTTTGAAGAATCACAAACTATACCCTATTATAAACTTAATTATTAGAAATTAAATTATTATATACTCCTTTTTTAATAAAGATTTATTCGTTAATTGGCCTATTTACGAACTGTATTAGGCAAAACACCAAAATAATTTTTATAAATAGATGAGAAATAAGTGGTTTTATTATACCCTAACTCATAAGCAACATCGCTGATTAATTTAAAACTGCCGCTTTCTAACAGCTCTTTTGCGAGCAGCAGTTTTTCAATTTTAAAAAATAACGGCGGACTCATTCCAAATATACTGCTGTATAAGGCTCTATATTTTGTAGGCGACATATTAGCAATATTAGCTAAGAATTCGATTCCTGGAAACGGAATTAAAAGATTGGATAATAAATGCTCCTGACTTAACATAACTGCTTCAATATCTTTCTCTAAATGAGTTCCCATACTAGGCATCTTAGTATTCAATCTTTCAATTAAATATCCTAGTAAATTGTAAGCAGCTCCTTTTAATAAAAATTCATAATTAGGATTACCTATTTTTTGTTGTTTCAAGTCATTCAATACTACTTTACTTCTGCTGTCGATGTGACCGTAAAAGAACATTTTGTTTTTTTATCATCAAAAACATCTTTAAAATCCTTTTCAAATTCGGTATCTTTAAAAAACGTTTTTAAATAAGATTTACGAATAAACAATCTTAAGGTATAAAATCGTTCTCCTACTGTTGAGAGATAAGTACTTTTGATTTTATTATCGACAATCGCGAAACTTAATTTGGATTTATATCCTATTTTATGATTTACATCGTCGATTACATGCTTACTAACACTGTCGCTCAAATCATAATATACAATCCAGAAATCATCCTCAGAAGGAATACGTGTAAATCGAAGAGGTATATTCATAATTGAATCGACAATAACCACTGAAAAATCCGAGTTAATTTCTAAAAAACAGCTTGAACCGCTTGCAACTTCTTCTGGGAAATACATGTTTTCATTAACAATTGTACATCCTAAATCATCAACAAATTTTTGCCGCCATTCAGGTGTTAAGTAATAAGTATGCTTAAATTCTGGAAGTACTTCGTTCATAACTATTTTTTATAATTGACTTTGATACTCTTTTGGAAAAATTCCATATTTGCTGCTAAATCGTTTCGCGAAATAAGAAATATTGGCATAATTCAATTTATCAGAAACTTCACTAACTGTATATTGTCCCGTTTCTAATAATTCTTTAGCATGTTCTAACTTACTGTCTGAAAAAAAAGTTCCTGGACTGAATCCAGTAATTTTTGTAAACAACTTTTTGTATTTAGATGGAGACATATGTACTTGTTCAGCCAAAAATTCTATACCCGGAAAAATTCCTTCAATAGACTTTAGCAATAAAGCTTTTGAAGCTATAATGCTCTTTACATCATCTCCTATGACTTTACCAATAATGATTTTTTTCTCTAATAATTGATCTAGATAATCCCCAATTAAATTATAAACAAGTCCTCTAAAATAAAGTTCAAATAAGAAACTGTCATAGGATAGTTTTCTAAAATCATTTAATAAAATAGAACTCTCAGTACTCATTCTTCCCATACTGATAATTGTATTTTTTTCGGCATTAAAAACATCTTTGGATACCATTTTAAGTCTGGGCACCTTATCCATGTACTCTTTTAATGCTGTTTTATCCATAAAGATGCAAATAACATATGTGCCCGTTCCTTTGTTTACAGCATACTCTGTTTCTAAGGCACTATCTATTATTGTTAAATTATAATCAAACTTACCTACTACAGAAGTTTCCTTATCTAATATAAAATCTATATTATGATTAGTGATATAAAAATACAATCCTACAAATCTTTTTAAGTCATTTTTGTATTTTAACAATACTGTTTCTTTGTAGGAAACATCAATGAGCATTGCTGAAATTCTTTCTTCCATTACTAAAACGAAATGTGTACCAATATAGGTTTCATTATCTCCTTTTATAAAGTTACCATCAACAGTTCCTCCCATAGCTTCTGCCACTACATCAATCCATTTTGTTTCAAGAGAATAGCAATGTTCAATGACTTTCATAGTAAAAAGATTTACTATAAAAATACTAAATTATTCAATAAAAAAACCAGTGAATTAACTTCACTGGTTTTCTAATTATTCTTTGTAACTCTTTAATCTCCTTTAAGATGATTTTGTAGAATTAATTTATTTTGTAATCCCAAACATCATTACCAATCTATCATTAAGATAAAAATTCAAGGTTTGATCTGCTACATCAAAACGCAGGTCTTTATTGTTTAGGTAAGATAGTATTTTTTGTTCTGTTTTATTACCTTCTTCACCAATACAAGCCATAGCTGTAACGGCAACATTATTAAAAGAAACTTGATCGTCATTAGTTTCATAAGTTCCTGAGAAATTATTACAGCCTGTATTTCCGCTCACTTTCTTTTCAGCTGGGTTAAATTTAATAGAAGCTCTGCCGTAATCTTGTCCAACATTTTCAAGTGCTATTAATTTCCAATTGTTTTTACCAATAAAACTCCAAAGTTCATTTTGAGTTGGTATAGAAAACTCCATAACAATTTTGTTTTTTGAATTTTTGAACTGAACTTTATTGTTTTTCTTCACAATTTTGAACTTCTTATTTGTTATCGCTGCGCTGAAATCTTGTTCCAATTTCATGCTTTCAGGATCACAAGCCATTAAAGTTCCAAAAGGAGCAGCTGTTTTAATTTGATTTTTTGAAGAAAGCTTTGTATACTTCACATTGAAGTTATTACAACCATTTTTACCGCTGATTGTTCCAGTTTCATTGTTGATTGTGATAAATGCTTTGCCGCTGCTTATCTTTTTACCATTTAACTGCGTTAAAATCATTTTTGTATTGTAAATTCCTTTTTCCTTATTTACAGCCGTTTTTGAAATAATCTTTTCCAATTTATACAAGTATGAAGAAGCATCAGCAGGAATAGGTTCTGGTCTTTTTGTTCTCGTAACCATTAGCTCATATCGATTTCCTTTTTCAAAATTAAAACCTTCAATATGACTATAAAAAAGCTGCCATTCTTTATCATTATCATACCTTACCTGAAGACATTCCATAGGACCAACACCTTGACATGGTACTTTATTTTCTCTCACAAACATTTTTAAACTTTCCTGACCGTATGTAAATGTTGATAATAATACTACCACAAAAACATACATACTTTTAAATCTTTTCATCATTTTAATTTTTTAGAATACCGATTAAGCATTCTGATTATTCATGTTTTTTTTGCAGGCATGAATTGTGCCATTTTAAAATACAGAATGCTTTTAACTTTTTTTTATCACCAATTAATCTTCCTTTTTCTTTAACAATCTAACTACTACATACTGATAATCAACTAATTTAATCAATTAGAACAATAATCTTACGTTCTGTTTTATTTAAGATTACTATAATAGTATTTTTACTCTTCTTTTGGCTTAAAACTGCCATCGTCTGGATATTTGAGACTGTCTTTTATTTCTTCGACTCGTTTTGGATCAAATTTAGGAATCTGTAATTCACTGTTTTCTTTCCATTTTTTAACGGTTTCCGAAATTGCTGCTGCCTTTTCGCTTGACGTAGGCGTATCTCGAGCCATATAAAGTGTTTGTGAAGGATAAGCCAAAGATGTTCCGCTTTGTTCTATTATATCCATCATTCGTAATAATATATCTTCTTGCACTTCTTGCGATATTTCAAAAGTTACTGCTTCTATATAGGCTGTGATTTCAACTTTCAAAGCATCGGCAGTAATACCTGTAAAACGCACTATGGGTGGTGAATTTAACACTGCTGGATGTGCATACAGTAAAGATCTAAGTTCTACCAGCAAATAACGCATTTGATCAGGCGTGGTTTCCATCCTAAAAGTAAATATCGGGTTGAAGATAAAACGATCACGATGAGCATAGTTTTCTATTTTACTGGCTGATAACTGCCCATTAGGAATCGTTACAATTGTACGTGCAGAAGTACGAAGCGTAGTCGAACGCATTCCGATAGATTCTACTGTCCCTTTAATATCATCAACTCGGCAATAATCTCCCACTCTCAAAGGCTGATCTGCAATAAGACTCACACTGCCTACAAAATTTTCTATTGTTTTTTGCGCTCCTAATGCTAATGCGATACCTCCAATACCTAGTGCAGCAAGTCCAGCAGTAACATCGACACCAATAATACCAAGTATTGCAATAATACCTATAATAACGATGGCTACTTTTGTGGTACGACTTAAAAATAAAACGGCAGAAACAGCAGAAATACGACCGCTTCGGCTCATTCTGCTTCGTGTATACATACTTACAAAGTCAGTCATTCTCCAAAGCAGGATCAAGAAAGCAAGAATTCCAATTGTTAATATAATAATACTAAAACGCTGACGTACTACTATAGAAATTCCCATGCGCTGTGTAAATGCGACAAATAAAATTACCGTAAGATACATATGAATTGGCAGTGAAAAAGCATCTATAACAGCGGTGCCTTTTTCGCTTGCTGCTTTTTTCCAAAATTTTTGCACCAAAAAACCAATTACAAAAACCAGTAATCTAGCAAACAAATAAGAAACTAAAGTCATGATTACTACTACTGCCCAATGCCCCACGGGAACATTTCCAAGTTTTCGTTCTTTCAAAACAGCAGGCAATACCCTGTCTAAAAAAGTTTTTTCTCCAGCAATATCTGCTGAAGCAATCGCCTCTACCGTTTCTGCAGAAAAAAGCCATAATGGCGGCTGGCTGTCATCCGATTGGTTTTCTAAATAAAGCTGTATTGCTGTTCTATCTGTAGATATACTTCCCACAAGATCAACACCAGTTGCCAGATCATCGTCTATACGCCCAATTTCTTTACTGCTGATAATTGAAGATGGCGAGAAAGTTCCACCCTGATCTAACAACTGCTGGAAAGTTTTTGCTATACGTATTCTTTCGGCAGTCTTGCGATAGGAACGTTTACTTAGCACCAGATATTGACTGGCACGTAAATAATTTTGGTCGCCAAGAGCTTTAATAAATCCGTTAACTGTTCCTTGAGGTGTTCTTCTTCCAAGTGAATCTTCTGGAGTTTTTGCAGGTTCTTCAGTTGGCGTTTTACTTGAACCTAATAATTGCGCTGTTGCAGTATTTGGTTTTAACAATACTATCAGAAACAAAAGAGAATAAGACAATAAACGCTTTACATCTATAATCATGCTTATATTTATTTTACCGATTTAAAATACTAAAAATAAGAAATATAGCAGATAAAAGGAATCTTTTTGATAAGAAAAAACAAAACTGCATCGCAATAATCAAGACCTAGAAAAATAAAATTCAAAATAAATACTTTGAGTCTTATATCAAAATCATGATATACAAGGATATAAACATTTAGAAATGCATACGGTCATTAGATTCTAAATTCCATAAAAAAAGCCCTAATTTTCACTAGGACTTTTACAAATTGATCACATTGGATCAGGATAGTGATCTATTTGATTTTTTTTCAAAAATTAACTTTATCGATTAATGAAAAAAAGGCTGAAGTTAAATTTGAACACTCTTTTCAGAATCCAATTTATTTTGCATCAAACCATAGTTTTGTTGTAAGCAAATCTTTTCCTTGAGCAGAAACTGCTGTTTGATAATTAGAGCCATTAAGCGACTGCTCTGTTCCAGGGTAAAAGAAACGAGATGGAATTTGTCCATCCAAAACTGTAGACGGCCCCGCTTTCAATACAGGATAATCCAGCCTTCTCCATTCTGTAAAAGCATCAAGACCTTGTCCGTAAAATGCAATCCATTTTTGCGTACCAATCGATTTAGCGTAATTTGATGCATCATACTTTACAGACGCTTGATTAAGATAATTAGAAATAGCAGTCGCATCTGTAATTCCAAATTGATTAAACGATGCTGTAATTGCATTTTTATAAAGCTGTTCCGCATCTCCAGAAATATAACCGCGCGCTGCAGCCTCTGCAAGATTAAACAATACTTCTGAATAAGATACAATTACGGCTGGCGATGATGAAGTCAAGAAGTAAGTTCCTGGTTTTGATGTCTTCGCAAAACCTTGACTATTGGCATCACTATTAGTTAATCCATTGCCTGCTCCCACATATTTAACTACACTTTTATCTGTTGGTAATTGCGCATAAACGGGTAAACGCGGATCTGATAACTCTGTTAATTTATCAACTAATGTTTTTGAAACACGAAAATCGTCACGAGTTTCAAACCAAGCAGAAGCAGGATTTTGTTGAGGCGAACTAGTATACGTAAATTTAAAAGTATCGTTATTGCTGCTCAATACTCCCGCAGCATCTGTAGTTGCGTCAATCGCTGCTTGTTTAGCCAAAGCTGGTTCTTTATCTGAAATTCTCAATGCGATACGCAAACGAAGCGAATTTACCAGTTTTTTCCATTTTGAAATATCTCCTTTATAAGACAAATCACCAGTCACAGTACCGTTTGTTGCACTTAACAAAGACTGAGCTTGTTTTAAATCTTCAAGCAATCCTGTGTAGACTTCTTTTTGTGTATTATAGGCTGGAGTTACTTTCAAACCCGCCTCTTTATACGGAATACTTCCATAAGCATCTGTCAACAATAAAAATGTCCATGAACGCAAGGTTAAAGCAATCCCTTTATAATTGGAATTTGCCTGCTGATCAGAAAAGTTCAAAATCGTATTCAAATCTGTAATCAAAGTAGCATATCCAGTATTCCATAAAGAAGTAAAAGAAGTATTAGATACATCGTATCTGTCAGGCTCTGTGTATTGAATTTTAGCCCAATGCTGTACAAATAACAAAGACGAGTTAAAGTTTGTATTATCGCCCCAATATAAGTCAGCTCCTTGTTTTAATGACCCAGTTAACAAATAAGGTGCTAAAGGAGTTTCCGTCGCATTTGGATTTTTATTAATATCATCCAAAGTATCGCTGCAAGACACGAACGTCAATGCAAATAGTGTTATATATGATAGTTTTTTAAGCATGATTTCGTGTTTTTAAAATTTAAGATTAACATTAAGACTGTAACTTCTTGTTGTTGGCAAAGCTAAACTCTCCAACCCTTGAGCATTTCCAGTATTGAAAGCTGTTTCAGGATCAATATTTGGCGCATCTTTATAAATAAAGAATAGATTACGACCTACAGCAGTTATACTTGCAGCTTCTAATCCCAGCTTCTTAACGAATGATTTATTTAAATTGTAAGCTAGTTTTACTTCTCTTAATTTTACAAAAGTTGAACTGTAGATATAGGCTTCACTAATGTTATATGATGCTTTGTAGTATTCCTGTGCACTAATCACTTGATTGTTCGCAGTTCCATCAGCATACACTCCCTTAAAAATCATTCCATCATCATATACTGTTACTCCGCTTGGAGCAGTTCCACCAGTAACTAGTGTTTTCGGATTTGCAGTGTTATTACTTGGATAATAGTAACTTAATCCGCCATTTTCCGCATCACGACCCGGAAGAGTTTGCGCTAATACACCTGTATAATTACCCGTTCTATTTGTACCTGAAAAAAGCTCTCCGCCTACACTCGCATCAACAAGAAATGAAAATTCGATATTTTTGTAAGTCAATGTATTTGTCACACCTGCTAAATAGTCTGGAGTATAATGTCCTAATACTTTCTTTTGCGGATCAGCTTTTGGTAATCCGTTTGCTCCTACTACAATGTTTCCGCTTGCATCACGCTGATATGCTGTACCGTAAAGTGCACCATAAGCCTGCCCAACAGATGCTAAAACATCAACACCTCCCGAAGTACCAATCGTATAATTCTGAATTTGTTTATCATAATCAAGAATCTCAACTTTGCTTATGTTCTTAGAATAATTGACACCTACATTCCATTTGAAATCTTGTGTTTGAATAGGACTTCCATCCAATTGAATCTCTATACCGCGATTGTTTATTTTTCCAGCATTGATTAATTGTGAATTATAACCACTTGAAGCTGTTGTTTTTATTTCCAGAATCTGGTCAAAACTATTCGTGTTATAATAAGCGGCATCAAAATGCAATCTGTTTTTCCAGAAAGAAGCCTCTAAACCAACTTCTGTTGAACGCGTTGTTTCTGGTTTCAAATTCTCATTCAGTTTTTTCTGTGAAGAGGTTTGAATAGGATTTCCGTCGAATGCAGTTTGAAAATTATAAACTGTAGACAATTGATACGGATCTGCATCATTACCAACTTCAGACCAGCCTCCGCGTAATTTTAAGAAATCAAGTGTATTGCTTTTTAAATTCAAAGCTTCAGACAACACTAAACTACCATTGATAGACGGATAAAAATACGAACGGTTGCTGCTTGGTAATGTTGATGACCAATCATTTCGGGCCGTAACATTTAAAAAAGCATAATTTTTATATCCAAATTGTGCTGAAGCATATGCACTATACACTCTTAATTTTGATAATGTATTGTATGATGTTAACGGATCTCTTGAATTGTTTAATGTATATAAATCAGGAACCGCTAAACGTGGCGCTTTTTGATAATTGTTTGCATCACTGTGGTTACGAATATTGAATCCCGCAAGAGCATCCAAACTAAAATCTTCACTCAGTTTTTTAGTATACGTAAAGATACCTTCAGTATTACTTTCGCTTACCGTGTAAGCATCTTCGGCATACGATCCAAAAGGAGTTCCATTTGTACCATACTTAATCGTGTATTTTCTACGATCGTTATAATAATCAACTCCTGTACGGAATTTAAAATTAAGTCCGTCTGCAAGTTTTGCATCTAAATGAATATCTCCTATTAAACGATTACGTTGTTGGCTAGTCGTATTGTAATAAGCATTCCAGTATGGATTACTGTAGTAACTGTTATTCCAATTTACGTCTCTATTATTTCTAAGCTGATTAATATCAACCTGACGTCCGAACCAAAGAAACTGCAGCATTACACCAGCTGCACGACCTCCCGATGGACCACCTGGTAAAGCAGGAGCATCTGTAACAATATAATTTCCTGTTACTCCTATTTTTACATTTTTAGATATTTGATAATTAGTGTTAATCGTAAAGTTCGTTTTATTTACTTCACTATTTGGCACTGTACCATTTTGTTTTTGATTGTTTATTCCTAAACGAAAATCTGATTTATCATCTGATCTGGCAACAGAAATACTATTATCAAAAGTAATTCCTGTATTAAAAAAGTCTCTCACATTATCAGGATTAGCCACAAAAGGAACTGCCTGACCATTGGAGTAAAATTGAGGAATAAGGCGTCCGTCTAATTTAGGTCCCCAGCTTTCATCAACACCATCATTAATACCGCCTCCTTTACCATCTACGTAACTAAATCTTCCGTTTGAACCTTGTCCAAATGAATTTTGAAAACTAGGCAAAGTAGCAACTTGCGATATTGTTATACCCGAGCTAACACTTATACCAAGTCCTTTTTGACTTTTTCCAGATTTTGTAGTAATAAGAACAACACCGTGCGCTGCTCGAGATCCATAAAGCGCTGCCGCATTAGGTCCTTTTAATACTGTCAATGTCTCAATATCCTGAGGATTTAAATCTGAAATTGCATTTTTAAAATCACGAGTTGCACCTCCAGAGTTCAATTGTGAGTTATCTACAGGAACACCATCTACCACAAACAACGGCTGATTATTTCCTGCGATAGAAGTTTCTCCACGAATAATAATACGTGAAGATCCCATGTCTCCTTGAGAATTTGTAATACGTACACCCGCTAATTTTCCAGCAAGACTGTTCAAAAAGTTCGTTTCTTTTGTATCTGCTATATCCTTGTTCTTAAGTGATTGTGTAGTATAACCTAAAGATTTCTTTTCTTTTGTAATTCCTAGTGCCGTAACTACTACTTCTGATAGCACATTTTGTTCTTCAGTAAGATCAATTGTAACTGAATTTTGATTAACTACAACTTCCTTTTTTTTATATCCCAAATAGCTAACTATTAAAGTATAAGGAAACTTTTGTCCTGTTTGGAAGAAGAATTTTCCATCTAAATCTGTTACAACTCCATGCGTAGTGCCTTTAATGTTTATTGACGCACCAATAACCGGTTCTTTTGTAATAGCATCGATTACTGTTCCTTCGAGTTTAGATTGAATTAGAGGTTTTGTCTCTTGCGCATTAATCCCTATGGAAATCAACAAAATACACAACCAAGTATATCTATTTAATATTTTTTTCATTACTTTGTTTTAGTTTAATAAATAAGGTGAGCCGAAAACGGATTTACTCCATTATCGCTTTCCTTTTAAGAGATGAACAATTTCTTTAAGCTTCGCCATTTCTGCTGCAACAGAAATGGTTTTTTATTTGCTGCACATTCGCTTTTTCATTTTTTTTATTTTGGATTACTATTATTTGAACTGATTTCACAAGAACTCGGCCCTAATACTAAGGCTGCATCTTGATTAAAAAATTGGTATGAATTTGAGATTGAAGAATTGTTAACCGTGATAACCTTAAAACAGAAACTGTTTATTGGTTCTCTGCATATTCAAAAATGAAATATATTTGATACTCTTTAATCTTTGGGTGCCGTTTGCATTTTAAACTCTACTAATTTGATAGAACAAAAGTATATTTTAAAATAATAAACCCAAAATTTTAATTGCTTTTTTTACAAAAGAAATGTTAACTCTAGTAAACAACAATATTTAACAAACTAAATACAAACCACTTAACACATTTAACATCTACTTACTCGGTGTAAGATTTTTTTTAAATCAACAGTTTAAAATTAGAAATAGCAATAGATTTTTTAAAGAATTATCAAAATAAGAAACCGCATTAAAACAAAAAAACCTCCAAAATGATCATTTTGGAGGTTCAGTATTTCTACAATTTAAATCGGGAATTATGTATTAGTAAAAAAACGAGTGAGATAAAACTCATTTCAAAAAATACAAAATCAAAACCGAAAAATCTAATTCAAAAAAAAATCCAAATCCCAATTTTACATTGGAATTTGGATTTTATATTTTGAAATTTTATAAGTCTTAGTCTAAAACAAAACTTACGCTGACATTTGCAGTCACTTCGATTTCTCCAATTGCTAGAGTTTCGTTTGAAGCACCTGCAGAATCCATAGCTTCTGCTGATTTCATTGCTGCATACATTGGTCTTGGGTAATACACCTGAGAGTTATCAGAAATTGTAAAAGCTTTACCCACTTTTTGTCCTAAAACAGAAACATAATCTTCTGCTTTTGCTTTAGCGTCTTTCATCGCTAATTTACGAGCTTCTGATTGAAGTTGTACTAATTTAGAAGTTTCAAAAGAAACTTTGTCTAAACGGTTAATCCCTTGCTGAACCAAACCTTCCATTAATTCATCATATTTTGATAAATCTTTCAATACAATTTCAACAGTTTGTGTTGCATTATAGCTGGTTTTCTTTTTCTCGTAGTCGTATTGCGGATTTAGCGCCACTTGTTTTGTTTTGAAATCAGCTGTTGGCACATTCATTTTTTTGATGAATTTTAAAACAGCGTCCATTTTTTCGTCATTTTGCTTTTTGACATCTTTAGCATTATTCCCTTTTGTTTCAACTGTAGCTGAAATACAAACCTGATCAGGGGCTACTTTTACTTTTCCTTCACCATTTACATTGATTTGAGGAATTTGCTTTGTTTCTTGAGCGTAAGACATAGTCATAAACATGATTGTTAAAAATAATACTACTTTCTTCATTTTTGTTATATTTAAGTTATTTGAAATTGATCTTTCAAAAGTTGTGCCAGTCCTTACAGCTTGCCCATTTTTGCCATACCAAAAAGGATCAAAATAGGAATTGCTAATAAAACAACCATCAAACTATGATCTACAATTAATGAAGGTACTTTTATCAATGTAATCAAATAACCGCCTATAGCACCTCCAAAGTGTGCTGTGTGTCCGATATTGTCATTTTTGGCGCGCATTCCATAAATCGAATACAATAAATATAAAATTCCAAAAAGATACGCCGGCATTGGTATGACAAAAAATATTCCGAGCATCATATCTGGCTGCAATAAAATCGCCGAATACAAAACTCCCGTAACTGCACCCGAAGCTCCTACGGCACGATAATTATAATCGTTTTTATGAAACAACATCGTAAGCAAACTGCCAAAAATCAAACTTCCGAAATACACTAAAACAAAAGAAAAGGTTCCAAGCCATTGTAAAACAACCGGCGCAAAAAACCAAAGTGTAAGCATATTAAAAATCAAATGCATCATATCGACGTGCAAAAAACCAGATGACAACATTCGTATCTGCTCTCCTGCTCTAATACTTCCAACATGAAATTCGTATTTTCTAAAAAAAGAAAGATCATTAAATCCTTTATAGCTAATTAGTACATTCGCCACAATAATTCCAATCAAAATGGTATTCATAAACAATATTTAATATGAAATGTAAATATAGTCATTCTCATAGATAACTCCGTCACAAACCAAAATATCGGTGGTTATTCATTTTTAAATTATATTTGTAAAAAAATACTACATGCAATTTATCGTTTATATACTGGCCTATCCTTTACTTTGGCTTATCTCTATACTCCCTTTTCGCTTATTTTATTTACTTTCAGATTGTATCTACTTTTTGATATACTATGTTGTAGGTTACAGACGAAAAGTGGTTAAAGCGAATTTAGCGCTTACTTTACCTCATTTGAGCGATGAAGAGCGAAAAAAAATCGAGAAAAAATTCTATCAGCATATGTGTGATATGTTCCTTGAAATGATTAAAACGATGAGTATTTCTCCTGAGGAAATGGAAAAAAGATTCAAAGTAACTAATCTTGATTTGGTACAAGAATATGCCGAAAAAGGGAAAAGTGTTATTCTAGTAGCTTCTCATTATGCCAGCTACGAATGGCTTTTAACTATTAATCGTAAAATTGCTTTTCAAGGCGTTGCGGTTTATAAAAAAGTAGCCAATCCTTATTTTGATAAATTGGTGCGAAAAATACGTTCTAAATACGATACAGAATTAGTTGAAACCAAAAAAGCAATTCCAACAATGGCGCAAAATCAGCGTGACGGAATTTTAAGTATGTATGGTTTAGCAAGTGATCAATCGCCAAAATTAGACCGAATTTTTCATTCGATGAAATTTATGGGAATTGAAGTTCCTGTACATACGGGTGCCGAAATGCTGGCTAAAAAATATGATTTGAGTGTGGTTTTTGTAAAAGTAAATAAAATAGCAAGAGGCTATTATGAAGCTACTTTTGTATCATTGGCTGACAATCCAAATGACTACGAAAACTTCGAAATTACCGAAAAATACTTAAGAGAAGTCGAAAAACAAATATATGAAGCTCCTGAATATTATTTATGGACGCATAAAAGATGGAAACACAGAATTGAGAAATAATTCTAAATACATCTCAAATTAAAGCATAAAAAAACACCTCTTTCTAAATAAATGAAAGAGGTGTTTTTTTTATTTATACTGTGAAATTAAATTCCAGCGATTTCTTTTATTTCATCAATAATTCGAAGAGCCAAAACATCAGCTTCTTTTTGTGAAGGCGCTTCAGTATAAATTCGGATAATTGGTTCTGTATTCGATTTTCTTAAATGTACCCATTCAGTTGCAAAATCAATCTTTACACCGTCGATTGTAGAAATATCTTCATTTTTATATTTCTCAGTCATAGCAGTCAAAATCGCATCAACATCGATTTGCGGTGTTAATTCGATTTTGTTTTTACTCATATAATATTCTGGATATGAAGCTCTCAATGCCGAAACAGTCATTTTTTTGTTTGCCAAATGAGTTAAGAACAAAGCAACTCCTACCAAACTATCTCTTCCGTAATGTAATTCAGGATAAATAATTCCGCCATTACCTTCACCGCCAATAATAGCGTTATTTTTTTTCATTAACTCAACCACATTCACTTCACCTACAGCACTTGCTTCATAGTTTCCGTTGTGTGCTTTTGTTACATCGCGTAAAGCACGAGATGATGACATATTTGAAACTGTATTTCCAGGTGTTTTACTCAAAACATAATCAGCACAAGCTACCAAAGTATACTCTTCGCCAAACATTTCTCCGTCTTCGCTGATAAAAGCTAAACGATCAACATCAGGATCAACAACAACTCCCAAATGTGCTTTTTCTTTCACCACTAATTCTGAAATATCAGTCAAATGTTCTTTTAAAGGCTCCGGATTATGAGGAAAATGTCCGTTTGGTTCGCAGTATAATTTTACTACTTCAACTCCCATTAATTCTAATAGTTTTGGAATAATAATTCCTCCAGATGAATTTACTCCATCAACAACAACTTTAAATTTTGCCGCTTTTACCGCTTCAACATCAACCAAAGGCAAATTTAATACCTCGTCGATATGAATATCCATGTAAGCATCATTTGGTGTAATCTCGCCTAAATTATCAACATCCGAAAAATCGAAAGCTTCAGCTTCAGCAATTTCAAGAATTTTAGCTCCTTCTGCTCCGCTTAAAAATTCGCCTTTTTCGTTTAATAATTTTAAAGCATTCCATTGCTTTGGATTATGAGAAGCTGTTAAAATAATTCCACCATCTGCCTTTTCAAGCGGTACTGCCACTTCAACAGTTGGCGTTGTCGAAAGACCAAGATCAATTACATTGATCCCTAAACCTATTAAAGTATTTACAACAAGATTATGAATCATTGGTCCAGAAATTCTGGCATCACGACCAATTACAACGGTTAATTTTTCTTTTGAAGTATTGTTTTTTAGAAAAGTACCGTATGCCGATGCAAATTTTACTGCATCAACAGGAGTCAGGTTATCTCCTACTTTTCCACCAATTGTTCCTCGTATTCCTGAAATAGATTTTATTAAAGTCATTTTTCTGCGTTATGGTTATTTTATTACAAATATAGAAAAGTTACTAAGCTTCTAAGTTGCCAAGGTGCTAAGATTTTTTAAATACTATAAAATTTTAGTAAAACAACATCTCAATTTACTAGGAATCGCAAATGTTGTAAGTTCTTCAGAAGTCGAGATTTCTTAAGTGATGTAACCATTTCATAAAATGCCAGACAATTTTATAACAAAATCATTTAAAAAAGTTTTTATACTTTTACAAGAGCGAACTTAGCACTTTAGAACCTTAGCACCTCACAAAAAATGAATTTCCTAGCCCATATATATCTTTCTGGTGAAAATGATTTAATCAAAATTGGCAATTTTATGGCCGATGGCATTCGTGGGAAACAATTTGAACATTTCCCTGAAGATGTCCAAAAAGGAATACTGCTGCATAGATTCATTGACACTTACACCGATTCGCACGATACGTTCAGACAAAGCACTAAACGACTTCATGAAAAATACCATCATTATTCAGGAGTAATTGTTGATATTATGTACGATCATTTTTTAGCTAAGAACTGGGAAAAATACTCTGATGAAAAACTCGATCATTTTATTAATCGTTTTTACAGGTCATTGCACGAAAATTATCCAATTCTTACTGAGAAAACACAAAACTTAATGCCAACAATGATTCGGGAAAATTGGCTTTGGAGTTATCAAACTATAGATGGTATTCAGCATATTTTAACACAAATGGATCGAAGATCAAAAAATCAGTCAAAAATGCAATTTGCCAGCCAGGAACTCAAAGAATTCTATCCAGAATTTGAACGCGAATTCGATCTTTTTTTTAAAGATGTTCAAGCGCAATCTAAACAAAAATTACTTTCATTATAAAATCAATTGATCTTATAAAAACTCTTATTTAATCATGAAAAAAATCACCTTTATATTATATTTTATTTCCATTTGCAGTTTTGCCCAAACTTCAAAACAAACTGGATTGGTTGTATCTAAAGCTATGGTAGTTTCTGCTCGAGAAGAAGCTTCTAAAATAGGCGCTGCAATTATGAAAAAGGGAGGAAATGCTTTTGACGCTATGGCTGCAACAGAACTTGCATTGGCAGTTGCATATCCATATGCAGGAAATATTGGCGGAGGAGGTTTTATGGTTTACCGCAAAGCAAATGGCGAAGTTGGGAGTTTAGATTATCGTGAAAAAGCACCACTTGCGGCAACAAAAGATATGTTTTTAGACAAAGATGGAAATGTTATAAAAGGCAAAAGTACCGAAACTGCATTAGCAATTGGTGTACCTGGAACTGTTGCAGGAGTATTTGCTGTGCATAAAAAACTAGGTTCTCTGCCTATCTCTGAAATTTTAAAGCCTGTAATTGCTTTAGCCGAAAGAGGTGTTGTAGTAACTCAAAAACAACAAAAACAACTTGAAACTTACCATGATGCCATTGTAAAAGCAAATGGTCCAAATACGCTTATGGCGAAAGAATTTAAAGAAAAAGACACCATCAAATATCCTGCGCTTGCTAATACTTTAAAACGAATTCTAAAAAATGGAAAAGATGAGTTTTATAAAGGAAAAACGGCGCAAATATTAGTAGATTATATTCAGAAAAACGGCGGTATTATCACGCTTAAAGATTTAGCAAGTTATGAAGCTAAATGGAGAAAACCATTGCAGTTTAATTACAAAGAATTAAAAATCACTTCAATGTCACCACCAAGCAGCGGCGGTATTTGTCTGGCTCAAATTATGAAAATGATTGCTCCTTATGATTTGTCAAAAATGGGACACAATTCAGAGCAAGCCATTCAAGTCATTGTAGAAGCCGAAAGAAGAGCTTATGCGGATAGAAGTCAATTTTTAGGAGATCCTGATTTTGTTAAAATACCAGTAAAAGAACTTTTGGCTGATTCGTATTTAAAAGAACGTATGTCGACTTTTAGTTTTGATAAAGCCAGTTTATCATCAGAAATAAGAGAAGGAGAAATTAAGTACAGCGAAAGCACCGAAACGACACATTACTCTATTGTAGATCAATTTGGAAATGCTGTTGCTGCAACCACAACTATAAACGATGGCTTTGGATCAAAATACTATTGCGATGAATTAGGCTTTTTCTTAAATAATGAAATGGATGATTTTAGTGCAAAACCTGGATCGCCAAATATGTTTGGATTAGTTGGAAATGACGCCAACAGTATTGCACCGCAAAAACGAATGTTGAGTTCAATGACTCCAACCATTGTTGAGAAAAACGGAAAATTATTTATGGTTGTTGGTACACCTGGTGGTTCTACTATTATAACTTCGGTACTGCAGACTATTTTAAATGTTTACGAATTTGGTTTAGGTATGCAGGAAGCTGTAAATGCACCTCGTTTTCACCATCAATGGCTTCCAGACATTATTACTTTTGAACCTCATACTTTCAGCACAAATACATTTGAAAAATTAACTGCCAAAGGTTATCTGATTAATGAAAAAACAACTCCTGTAATTGGCAAGGTTGATGCTATTTTGGTTTTACCAAATAAAAAACTTGAAGGAGGCGCCGATTTTAGAGGAGATGATAAAGCCGCTGGTTTTTAGTCTGAAAAAGATTTAAGCAGAAAGATTACGCAAATTTGAATGTTTAAAACTAAATTTGCACCTCACCTGAAATTTTAAAAAAAATAATGATAAAAAGACTTTTTCGAAGACTAGAAAGTATAATTGCTTTGTCGCAATCTGTTATGACACCAAAGCAGTTCATTTTTTTATCAAGTGTTTTGGTAGGTATTTCATGTGCATTTGCTGTAATTGTTTTAAAGACATTTGCTCACAGTGTTTTTTCGTTTGCAACATACATCAACGGAACTTTAAAACTGAGTTTCATCAATAGTATCCTGCCTATAATTGGTATTTTATTAACCGTTTTTGTGATTAACAAAGTTCTTAATGGAACTATCCAAAAGGGAACATCACAAATTTTATACGCGGTTGCCAAAAAAGCAAGTATTATCCCGAAAAAACAAATGTACGCTCAAATTATTACCAGCTCGTTAACAGTTGGCTTAGGAGGTTCTGCGGGTTTAGAAAGCCCTATTGTTGTAACTGGTGCTGCTTTTGGTTCTAATTATGCTCAAAATTATAAATTAGCTTATAAAGACCGAACTTTACTTATTGGCTGTGGAGTTGCCGCGGGAATTGCAGCAGCGTTTAACGCCCCAATTGCAGGAGTTCTTTTTGCTATTGAAGTCTTATTGGTAGATGTAAGTATTTCGGCCTTTACGCCAATTATGATTTCGGCTGCTACTGGAGCTTTAGTTTCTGCGATTGTATTAGATGAGAGCATTTTATTATCTTTTAAAAAGCAAGAGACATTCGACTTTCATAACATTCCCTTTTATATCATTTTAGGATTATTAACAGGGTTTATGGCTGTTTATTATTCTCGAAATTTCCAAAAAATAGAACATTATTTTGCCGAATTAAAAATTGGACCTTATAAAAAAGCATTAATAGGCTCCTCAATTTTAGCACTTTTAATCTTTATTTTCCCAACACTATTTGGTGAAGGTTATGAGAGCATCAAAACACTATCTGAAACTGATCCAGGAAAACTGTTAGACAATACTTTGTTCGAGAGTTTTAGAAACAATCAATGGGTTTTTCTTTTGTTTGTGGGCTGCACCATGATGGTAAAAGTATTCGCTTCTGGACTCACGATTGGAAGCGGCGGTAATGGAGGAAACTTTGCACCTTCATTATTCTTAGGTTCTTATTTAGGCTATTTCTTTTCAAAATTTGTAAGTTTAATTGGTTTATCGCATTTACCAATCAGCAACTTTACAATGGTTGGAATGGCTGGAATTTTGAGTGGTTTATTTCATGCCCCATTAACTGCAATTTTCTTAATTGCCGAGATAACTGGAGGTTACGGCCTAATGATTCCGCTTATGATTGTTTCCTCTATTAGTTTTGCTATTTCTAAACGTTTTGAAAAATATTCGCTCGACGTAAAAAATTTAGCAAAAAAAGGACATGCCTTTACCAGCAACAAAGATTCTAACATTCTTTCGACTTTAGACATTGATTCTATTATACAATGCGATTATTTAACCGTACATCCTGAAGACCATTTAAGTAAATTAGTGGATCTAATTTCACATTCAAATCAGGTCGTTTTTGCAGTTGTAAATAATGAAAAAGAACTCGTAGGAATTGTACATTTTAATGACATTCGCGAAATTATATTTAATGCATATCGTGTAAAATACACTTTGATTAAAGATGTTATGAAAACACCTGCCGCAACAATTTCATCGTACGACAGTATGGAAATTGTAATGAGCAAATTCGAAAAATCAAAATCAGCATTTTTACCCGTTTTGCGAAATGACAAATACTTTGGCTTTATTTCCAAATCTATAGCGCTTGAAGCCTATAGAACAAAATTAAAATCCATGACAATAGAATAACCTTAATATCGGATACGTTAAAAATTTTAAATATCCGATATTAAGAAGTATATTTGTCGCATAATGTGGAACATAGACCTAACGTACAGAACAGAATTTCAATCAACATTTGATAGATTGTACCAAAAAAGGCAAGAACTGCAAACCAGCAGACCACTGCCTAACATTGCTTTGCATAAAATTCGTGAAAGCTTATCTTTAGAATGGACTTATAATTCAAACAGTATCGAAGGAAACACAATGAGTTTACGAGAAACTCAAATGGTAATTCAAGAAGGAATTACCATAAAAGGAAAATCACTTCGAGAACATTTTGAAACCCACAATCATGACAAAGCAATTGATTATTTATACTCGATTGTCGATGATAATTACAAACTTCGAAGCATTGATATTCTTTCGATTCATGGTTTAGTTTTGCGCTCCATCGAAGATGATTTTGCAGGTCGTATTCGCAATGGCGGCGTTCGAATTTCAGGAGCTAATTTTATGCCTCCAAACGCCAATAAAGTTTCGGATTATTTAGATGAATTGATTGATTTTGTCAATACAAATCCGCTAGGTTTAAACGATATTGAACTGGCAACAATTTATCACCATAAATTAGTTTGGATTCATCCTTTTTTTGATGGAAATGGCCGTACTGTTCGATTAAGTATGAATTTATTATTGATGCGCTCCGGTTTCCCACCTGCTATTATTCTTAAAAATGACAGGAAAAAATATTACGAAGCGTTAAATCAAGCCAATAATGGTAATTATCAAAAACTAACACTTTTAATGTGTCAGGCATTAGAACGCACTTTAAATATTTACTTAAATGCAATGCCAGGAAGCAGTTATGATTACCAGCCAATCGTAAATATAGTAAGCGAACCCGACACTCCATACGGTCAGGAATACGTAAGTTTACTTGCTCGAACAGGAAAAATAGACGCTTATAAAGAAGGCCGAAATTGGTACACAACCAAAGAAGCTATCGAAGAATATATGGCAACCAGAAAACGAAAACGCTAGTTTACACCAGCGTTTTTTTGTTACTAATTGTAACATAAAGTTTTGCAGTCTAGTACAAAAAGAACAAATCAAAGTGGTAACTTTGCGTTTTGCTCAAAATTATGCTAGATAAAGACAACACTATTGAAGTTCTTGGTGCAAGAGTTCATAATCTAAAAAATATCGATATTTCTATTCCGCGTGAAAAACTTGTTGTTATAACAGGCCTTTCTGGTTCGGGAAAATCTTCTTTGGCATTTGATACCATTTATGCCGAAGGGCAACGTCGTTATGTCGAAACTTTTTCGGCTTATGCCCGTCAATTTCTTGGTGGATTAGAACGCCCAGATGTAGATAAAATTGACGGACTTTCGCCAGTTATTGCAATTGAACAAAAAACAACCAGTAAAAGTCCGCGTTCAACCGTTGGGACTATTACTGAAATATACGATTTCCTCCGACTTCTTTATGCTCGTGGTGCTGACGCATACAGTTACAACACTGGCGAGAAAATGGTTTCTTATTCTGATGAACAAATTAAAGACTTGATTATTCAGGATTTTAACGGAAAACGAATCAATATTCTCGCACCAATTATTAGAGCTAGAAAAGGACATTATGCTGAATTATTCCAGCAAATTACCAAACAAGGATTCTTGAAAGTTCGTGTAAATGGCGAAGTGCAAGATTTAGTTTCCGGAATGAAATTAGATCGTTACAAAACGCACGATATCGAAATTGTTGTAGACCGAATGGTTATCGAAAATACAGAAGACAATCAGAAACGATTGGCTGAAAGTATTAATACTGCCATGCATCATGGCGAAAACGTATTGATGATTTTAGATCAAGATTCTAATGAAGTTCGTTATTTCAGCAGAAATTTAATGTGTCCTTCAACTGGAATTTCGTATCAAAACCCAGAACCGAATTTATTCTCCTTTAACTCGCCAAAAGGTGCTTGTCCGCATTGTAATGGATTAGGTACTGTACATGAAATTAACGTTAAAAAGATTATTCCAAATCCGAAATTATCAATTAAAAGTGGTGGTTTTGCTCCGCTTGGCGAATATAAATCTTCTTGGATCTTTAAACAATTAGAAACCATCGGAGAAAAATTTGGGTTTAAAATCACCGATCCAATCGAAAAAATTCCTGAAGAAGCCATGACAATGATTCTTTATGGCGGAAAAGATAAATTTACAATAAACTCAAAAGACCTTGGCGTTACGCGAGATTATAAAATTGATTTTGAAGGAATTTCAAACTTCATAAAAAATCAATATGACGAAAGCGCAACGACCAGCATAAAACGTTGGGCAAAAGATTTTATGGACGAAATAAATTGTCCAGTTTGCGAAGGCTCCCGTTTAAAAAAAGAAGCACAGTTTTTTAGAGTCAATGAAAAAAATATTACAGAATTGTGTAATATGGATATTTCTGATTTAACGGCTTGGTTTCAAGACTTAAACAGGCATTTATCTGAAAAACAACTTTTAATAGCTTCTGAAGTTGTCAAAGAAATCAAAGATCGTTTAAACTTCTTGATGAATGTTGGTTTAAATTATTTGGCTTTAAGCCGAAGTTCAAAATCACTTTCTGGCGGTGAAGCACAGCGTATTCGATTAGCAACACAAATTGGTTCACAATTGGTTGGCGTTTTATATATTTTGGACGAACCAAGTATTGGTTTACACCAAAGAGACAATGAAAAACTAATCAAATCTCTAGAGCAATTACGCGATATTGGAAACTCCGTTATTGTAGTAGAACATGATAAAGACATGATCGAAACCGCTGATTATGTTATTGATATTGGTCCTAAAGCAGGAAAATACGGCGGCGAAATCATCAGCATTGGAACTCCGAAAGAAACTTTGGCTTCTAACACTATTACTGCTCAATATTTGAACGGTAAAATGAAACTAGAAATTCCGAAAAAGCGTCGCGAAGGAAACGGAAAGTTTTTAAAACTGACTGGAGCCACAGGAAATAACCTAAAAAATGTTTCGATAGAAATACCTTTAGGTCAATTAACTTGCGTTACAGGAGTTTCAGGAAGCGGAAAATCAACTTTGATCAACGAAACCCTTTATCCTATTTTGAACGCTTATTATTTTAATGGCGTAAAAAAACCACAACCTTATAAAAAGATTGAAGGCTTAGAACATATTGATAAGGTTATCGATATCGACCAAAGTCCAATTGGAAGAACGCCGCGTTCAAATCCAGCCACTTACACTGAGGTTTTTACTGAAATCAGAAACTTGTTTACGATGACTTCTGAAAGTATGATACGTGGTTACAAAGCAGGACGTTTTAGCTTTAACGTAAAAGGCGGACGTTGCGAAACCTGCGAAGGTTCTGGTGTAAGAACTATCGAAATGAACTTTTTACCAGATGTTTATGTAGAATGCGAAACTTGTCAAGGTAAACGTTTTAATAGAGAAACTCTTGAAATCAGATATAAAGGAAAATCTATTTCGGATGTTTTAGATATGACAGTTGATGAAGCGGTTCCGTTCTTTGAAAACATTCCGAAGATTTACAGAAAAGTAAAAACAATTCAAGATGTTGGTTTAGGATATATCACACTTGGGCAGCAAAGCACAACGCTTTCAGGCGGTGAAGCACAACGTATTAAATTAGCTGGAGAACTATCTAAAAAAGATACCGGAAATACTTTTTATATTCTAGACGAACCTACAACTGGTTTACACTTTGAAGATATTCGTGTTTTAATGGACGTTATCAATAAATTGGTTGATAAAGGAAATACGATTCTAGTAATCGAACACAATATGGACGTTATTAAACTTGCGGATTATATTATTGATATTGGCCCCGAAGGAGGAAAAGGCGGCGGACAATTAGTTGCAAAAGGAACTCCTGAAGAAGTGGCAAAAAATAAAAAAAGTTATACGGCTAAGTTTTTGAAAAAAGAGTTAGAGTAAAAAATGAATCTTTGTCAAAGTTTCAAACTTTGACAAAGATTCTTAGTATTGTTATATTTTAAAACTAATTATTTTATATTTTAGTTTTAAAAACATAGAATATGAAATCAATTTTATTATTCATTGCAATATTATTATTCTCATTCACTGGCACTTCACAAACAAAAAAAGACAGCCTTAACAAAGTTGTCCGTGAACGAATCAATAATATTCAACAAACACAAGCTGATAATCCTTATTTCACAAAACAAGAAATTGAAGAGGAATATGTAAGTGAAAATAATACATTTCAAACTTTAGCAAAACCCAGTGAGAATAGTGATTTAGCTAATTACTTTAAGATTTACTTAGAATCTAACCTTTTAAAGAAGATTGATTTCTCTACAATTAAATCTTCTTACTTATACAAAAACATTTCAAATAGTAAATTTAACTATACCATTCGATTAACTTTTGAAATAAATAAAAAAAAGAAGCCAACTAATTTTCATATCAATACAGGAAATAAAGAACTAGATAGAAAAGTCATTGAAGTTTTTAAAAAATATCCTTTAGAAAAATTATCACTTTCAGAAGTAGACAAGCATGGAAAAATCAGTATTCAACTATTTGCCAAAGAAAATAAAAATATCATAATAAAAGCAAGTACGTTCCCTGTCGTTGACCAATTACCGATTGCAAAAGGTTGCGAAAATCTTCAAACAAACTGGGAAATCAATAGCTGTTTGTATGAAAAACTAAACGAATATATTATACAGAATATTTCACTTAAAACCATTAGTGAACAGAATCTGCGAGGTGAAATCATTTTTAGTCCACGATTTTCTATTAATGCTGAAGGAAGGATTGTTAAGGCCAATTGTATAGCTCCAAATAGCATTATAAAAAATGAGATTGATCGCGTAATATCGTCATATGATCAAATATTGACTCCTGGAACTAGAAACAACAAACCCAGAAATACGTATTGCAACACTTACAGAACACTAACCATTAAAGATTTGAATTAAAAGCAGCAATCAATAAACTCTTTTTTACTTTTCAGTTGTTTCACGCTTAAAGTTCATATAATTTTAATTCTTTGATAATGAACCAAAAACAAAAAATCAATATTTTTATTATACTTGATTTAGATTATAAAATTCCATTTTTATAACAATTCTAAAAAAAAGAGTTAATTTAGTAACCGCTTTTTTTCAAAATTTCGAACATTTGAAGAAAGATGTTTCAATTAAACCAAGTGTTTATTTGAAATCAAGTGCCCTAGCCCTGATGGGAACGGCATCTCCCGATTTAGAAAACAATGCTTTTTAGCCGTAGTTTTTGTTTATCTGGAATATAGTGGACAGCACGACACGAGCGATAGTAAACTGACGAAGTAAACAGCTCCTTCCTTCGTCCATGCAAAAAAACAAATAGAATAATAAATTAAAATACCTAAAATGAGATTAGAAGATTTTGATAATGATGAGGACAAAGTAATTCAAGACCGTTTAAAACAAAAAACGTGGAATGAAATTAGAACAAATGACAGCTGGGCGATTTTTAAAATCATGGCCGAATTTGTAAATGGTTACGAAAGCATGGGACGTATTGGTCCGTGTGTATCTATTTTTGGTTCTGCGAGAACAAAACCAGACGACAAATATTATTTATTGGCTGAGAAAATTGCTTATAAAATCAGCAAGGCCGGTTATGGCGTAATTACAGGTGGAGGACCTGGAATTATGGAAGCCGGAAACAAAGGCGCACATTTAGGCGGTGGAACTTCGGTTGGTTTAAACATCGAATTGCCTTTTGAACAGCATTTTAACCCGTATATCGACCACGACAAAAACCTGAATTTCGATTATTTCTTTGTGAGAAAAGTTATGTTCGTAAAATATTCACAAGGTTTTGTGGTTATGCCGGGAGGTTTTGGAACTTTGGATGAAATGTTTGAAGCAATTACCTTAATTCAGACTAAAAAAATTGGAAAATTCCCAATTATTCTAGTTGGAGTTGAATTTTGGTCTGGTTTGATCGACTGGGTAAAAACTGTTTTGGTCGAAAAAATGCATACAGTAAGCCCAGAAGATTTGAACTTATTTAAAATCGTAGACACTGAAGATGAAGTTGTTGACGTTTTAGATAAATTCTACAAGAAATACGATTTGAGTCCAAACTTCTAATGTTTGAATTCTATATTATTATAAAAAAGAGAAGCTGTTTTTTAAAACAGCTTTTTTTATGCTATTTTTACATAAAACCAAAATAACAGAACACACGTACATTAAAGATACAGTCCAAAATTTTACGCCAAATTCTTGAAATCATTATCTAAAATTATAATCCTTATTTTTGTTTTATTCAGTTCAGTAAAACAATACGGCCAACATCAATCTAAGATGGAAGTTGCGGTAAATCTTGAACTTAAAACACTAAATATCAAGCAGGATATTACGTATCACAATACTTCTAATGATACTTTAGTTTCGATAGTTTTGAATGACTGGAACAATGCATTTTCAGATAAAAACACTCCGCTTGCCAAACGTTTTTCGGATGAATTTTATAGAGGTTTTCACGTGGCTAAAACAACAGAAAGGGGAAATACAACAATTTTAAACCTGACTGATACTGATTTTATGGCGCTTGAATGGGAACGAACTGCCAAGAATCCCGATTTTATTGTGGTCAGATTAAACCGAAAGCTGCGTCCTGGAGAACAAATTGATCTTCATATTACCTATATTGCTAAAATTCCGAGCGACAAATTTACACATTACGGTTTTGATCAAAATGGCGGAATGAACTTAAAAAACTGGTTCCTAAGCCCTGCCCGATTTGAAAATCATCGTTTTACAAAATACAATAATTTCAACCTAGATGACATCGCAAATGCCGTTACAGATTATCAAATTGAAATAAAAGTACCTGCCAACTACTCGATTACTACCGATTTAAATTCGATTTCAAAAGATGCTTCAAATCCTCTATTCAGTACGTATTCGTATTCTGGAAATAATAGAATAGATTTCAATTTAATAATCGAAAAACAAAATAATTTTAAAAGTTACAGCAATGGTTCTTTAGAAGTTCTTTCGGATTTAAGCAATAAAAAAATCAGCGAAACTCAAAAAGCAATTGTTATTAATAGAGTTACCGCTTTTGCTAACGAGTTCATCGGGAAATATCCATATGAAAAAATCACTGTTTCGCAGGCTGATTATAATCGAAATCCGTTTTACGGACTCAATCAGCTTCCTTCCTTTATAAGTCCGTTTACAGATGAGTTTATGTTCGAAATTACTTTTTTCAAAACCTACCTCAACAATTATCTTAAAAACAGTCTTCGTCTTGATCCAAGAAAAGACAACTGGATTTTTGATGGAATTCAGATTTACGCCATGATAAAATACATGGAAGAGAATCATTTGGATCAAAAAATGCTCGGCAACCTTTCTAAAATGAAACTCTTTAACAGCTATAACATCACCAATTTAACTTTTAATGAGCAATACAGCTATTATTATATGCTGATGGCTCGTAAAAATCTGGATCAACCTCTTGGAGATCCAAAAAACACGTTAATAAAGTTTAACGAACAAATTGCGAGTAAATACAGAGCTGGTCTAAGTTTAAGCTATTTAGATGATTACTTAAACCATAGTATTGTACCAGAAAGCGTACAGGAATTTTACAATCTGAATAAACAAGAACAAACTAACCGATATGATTTTGAAAAAATACTAATTAATAAAAGTCCTAAAAAAATCGATTGGTTTTTTAAAACGATTATCGATTCTCGTGATATTATTGATTACAAATTTTCGAGTGTTTCTAGAACAGCAGACAGCATTGCTTTTTCGGTTAAAAACAGAACGGGTATTTATGCTCCAATTCCTATTTTTGGACTTAAAAAAAATGAAGTTGTTTTTAAACAATGGATTGAACCTCTAGAAAATGATTCTGTTTATCATTTTGATCGTAAAAATGCAGACAAAATCGTTATAAACTACGACAATGAAGTTCCTGAGTTTAACCAGAGAAACAACTGGAAGTCGTTAAAAACGCTTGCCATTACCAATCGTCCGATAAAATTTAATTTTGCAAAAGATCTGGAAGATCCTTACTACAATCAGATCTTATATATACCTACGCTATCGTATAACCTATACGATGGTTTTACGCCCGGAATGCGTTTTCATAATAAAACCATTCTGGACAAACCGTTTACATTTGATATTACTCCTGCCTATTCAATTAAAGCCGGAACTCTCTCAGGATCATCAGCTTTTGTTTGGAGCGAAAATTATCGTCACAGCACCTTGTATAATATTCGTTATTCTATTAGTCAAAACTATTATCATTACGCACCAGATGCCACTTATTTGCGTTTGAATCCAATGGTTCAATTTAGAATTCGTGAAGAAAATTTTAGAGACAATAGAAAACAGCTCTTTATGTTTAGACAAGTAATTGTAAATCGAGAAGCGAGTACTTACATTACAGACAATTCTAAACCAAATTACTCTATTTTTAATGCTAGATATTCTAATACAAAAACAGAACTGATTAATCATTTCAGTTATATGAATGATATTCAGTTTTCTGGAGATTTTGGAAAACTTTCTGGAGAAGTAGAATACAGACGTTTATTTGAAAACAATCATAAATTAAATTTAAGGTTATACGCGGGAACTTTCCTTTACAACACAACAAATTCAGACTATTTTAGTTTTGGTTTAGACAGACCTACAGATTACCTTTTTGACTATAACTTTTTCGGAAGATCAGAAACCACAGGATTTTTTAGTCAGCAGTATGTTATGGCCGAAGGAGGTTTTAAGTCTAAACTTGCACCAGCATATGCTAATCAATGGATGACAACTCTAAATGCCAGCTATGCAATCTGGAATTGGATTGAAGTTTACAGTGATATAGGTTTGTTGAAAAACAAACATCAAAGCGAATATTTTGCTTATGACAGCGGTATTCGGTTAAATTTAGTTCCAGACTATTTTGAATTATATTTTCCAGTTTATTCTAATAATGGATGGGAAATCACCCAAAATAAATACAATGAAAAAATTCGATTCATAATTACCTTCTCGCCAAAAACATTAGTTAATCTTTTCACCCGAAAATGGTTTTAATTGAATTAATTTTAAACAAAAACATAAATAATTATCATTAAAATAACGAAAACAATAAAAATAACATAAATAAAATACGTAGTTTTTTGAATTTAAATACAAATAATTAAATTATATTTATTTTAAAGAATTATGATTATTAATTGTTTTTAAGTAATTTCGCAGTCTCAACATGACCCACAAGATTATGATAAAAGAAAAAAGCAATACTACTTTAACGTTTGAAGATTTCAAAACTGAAGTATTGAACGACTACAGAATTGCAGTTACAAGTCGTGAATGTAGCCTTTTAGGTCGTAAGGAAGTTTTAACAGGAAAAGCCAAATTTGGAATTTTTGGCGACGGAAAAGAAGTACCGCAGCTAGCAATGGCAAAAGCCTTTAAAAATGGAGATTTCCGTTCTGGTTATTACCGCGATCAAACTTTTATGATGGCCATTGGAGAATTAACTCCACAACAGTTTTTTGCTGGTTTATATGGTCATACTGATTTAAATTTTGATCCAATGTCTGCAGGAAGACAAATGGGCGGACATTTTGTTACGCACAGTTTAAATGAAGACGGATCTTGGAAAAACCTGACTAAACAAAAAAACTCAAGCTCAGACATATCACCTACAGCTGGACAAATGCCAAGATTATTGGGATTAGCGCAAGCTTCAAAAATTTACAGAAACGTTGACGGTATTACTATCAAAGACAATTTCTCGGTAAATGGAAATGAAGTAGCTTGGGGAACTATTGGAAATGCAAGTACATCTGAAGGTTTGTTTTTTGAAACCATAAATGCTGCAGGAGTATTACAAGTTCCTATGGTAATGAGTGTTTGGGATGATGAATATGGTATTTCTGTTCATGCAAGACATCAAACTACAAAAGAAAACATCTCTGAAATCTTAAAAGGATATCAACGTGATGAAGATTCTAAAGGATATGAAATTTTTAGAGTAAAAGGCTGGGATTATGCTGAATTAGTTTCAACATACGAAAGAGCCGGCGCTATTGCTCGTGAAGAACATATTCCTGTTTTAATTCACGTTAACGAATTAACACAGCCACAAGGACACTCTACATCAGGTTCTCACGAACGTTACAAAAATGCTGAACGCTTAGCTTGGGAAAGAGATTTCGATTGTATTCGTCAAATGCGTTTATGGATGATTGCAATCAATATTGCATCACCAGAAGAACTAGCAGAAATTGATTTTGAATTGAAAAAAGAAGTTCTAGAAGCCAAAAAAGAAGCTTGGAACTCTTTCATCAACCCGATTATTGAAGATCAAAAAAATCTTTTGGCTTTATTGGAACAAATTGCAGAAGCAAGTATCAACCATAAAGACAGAATTAAAAAATACATTTCAGAATTAAGTGCAATAAAAGCACCTTTAAAAAAGGAAATTTTAGTTTTTGCCAGAAAGATTCTTCGCTTTGTTGAAGTCCCAAACAGCAAAATGCTTTTATCAAACTGGATTACTAATTATATTGCAGTTACTCAAGAAAAATTCAGTAGTAATTTACATTCTGAATCTGAGCAAAATGTATATTCAGTAAAAAAAGTTTTACCTGAATATGGAGAAAATGCAAAACCAGATTCTGATGGCCGAATGATTCTACGTGATAATTTCGACGCATTATTCTCTAAATATCCAGAAACTTTGATTTTTGGTGAAGATGTTGGAAACATCGGTGATGTTAACCAAGGTCTTGAAGGAATGCAGGAAAAATACGGAGAACTCCGTGTTGCCGATGTCGGGATTCGTGAAGCAACTATCCTTGGACAAGGAATTGGTATGGCTTTAAGAGGCTTACGTCCAATTGCTGAAATTCAATATTTAGATTATCTATTATATGCTATACAAATCATGAGTGATGATTTGGCTACATTACAATATAGAACGGTTGGAAAACAAAAAGCACCATTAATCATCAGAACCCGCGGACACCGTTTAGAAGGTATCTGGCATTCTGGTTCTCCTATGGGAATGATTATAAATGCGATTCGCGGAATTCACGTTTTAGTTCCAAGAGACATGACTCAAGCTGCAGGATTCTACAATACTCTTTTAGAGTGCGACGAACCGGCTTTAGTAATTGAGTGTCTTAATGGTTACCGTTTAAAAGAAAAAACACCTTTAAACTTTGGTGAATTCAAAACTCCTATTGGTGTTGTTGAAACCCTAAAAGAAGGTTCTGATATTACTTTAGTTTCTTACGGATCAACTTTAAGGTTGGTACAACAAGTTGCAACAGAATTATTAGACTTAGGAATTGACTGTGAAGTAATTGATATTCAATCTTTACTTCCGTTTGATATCAATAAAGACATTGTAAAAAGTATCGCTAAAACAAACCGTCTATTAATAATCGACGAAGATGTTCCAGGCGGAGCTTCAGCTTTTATCCTGCAACAAATTTTAGAAGAGCAAGACGCTTACAATTATCTTGACAGCAAACCACAAACACTTGCTGCAAAAGCACACAGACCTGCTTACGGAACTGATGGCGATTATTTCTCTAAACCTTCTGCCGAAGATATTTTTGAGAAAGTATACAGCATGATGAATGAAGTTAATCCTTCTAAATATCCTAGTTTATACTAAGAATTTTAGAATGTTTTAGATAAAAAAAAGCTCCTAGTATTTGGAGCTTTTTTATTTTATAAGGAAAATCACCATAAAGTTTGTCATTTCGACGAAGGAGAAATCTTCACAAGCAGCTCAACAAAGATTGGAGATTAACTGCACGGAGTTTCTTACGAAGATTTCTCCTTCGTCGAAATGACAAAAAACGCGCATATTAAATTAGAAATCCGTTTAAATCTACGCTTTCGCAAAAGAGAATCTGTTTAATCAGTGTTCAAACTACGGGTAATTAAATATCACGCAACATCGCTCTGGCTCTTTCTAAATCTTCTGCTGTATCTATCCCGATTCCAACGTGTGTTGTTTCAACCATTTTAATGCGTTTTCCGAATTCTAAATAACGTAATTGCTCCAACTTCTCAGAAGCTTCTAAAGATTTCATAGGAAGACTGTAAAAGTCTAACAACGCTTGCTTTCTAAACGCATAAATTCCAATATGCTGAAAATAACGAACTCCAACATCTTTATCTCTTGGGTACGGAATTACTGATCTAGAAAAATACAATGCAAATTGCGATTGATCTACCACCACTTTTACATTATTTGGGTTATTGATTTCATCTTCATCTGTAATTTCACGCATTAACGAAGCCAAATCAATTTTCTTATCGGCATCATTTTTAAATACAGACAAAACCTGTTCTAATGGCGCAGCTTCTGTAAAAGGCTCATCACCTTGTACATTTACAACAATATCGACATCTAGATTGGCAACAGCTTCTGCAATTCGGTCACTTCCAGACTCATGTTCTTTGATGCTCATAATTGCTTTTCCGCCGTGAGAAACGATTTCATCAAATATCAAATCAGAATCAGTTACCACAAAAACATCATCAAACAACTTTGTCGAAACTGCAGCTTCATAGGTTCTTAAAATTACTGTTTTACCTCCTAAATCCTGCATAAGCTTTGCAGGAAAACGTGTCGAAGCATATCGTGCCGGAATTACCGCTATTATTTTCATTGTAAATCTTTTTTATGTAAAACAAATGTAACTATTCAAACCTAAGATAAAAAACATAATTACTGCAGATCGTTATAAAACTGACTGCCAATGTTTTAAAAAATAAAGTATATTTATCCGAAAAAAAAGTATGAGAAAATCGTCGATTCTGGTTCTGTTTTTATTGAATTTAACTTTTATTAATTCGGCTTTAAGCCAAAAAAATAATGCTGTTCCATTAAATGCATTTGCAAATCACATTTTTGACGGCAATGGTTATCAACCGCCGACAACTTTAAAATGGAAATTTAAAACCGAAGGTAAAATCTTCTCCTCACCCATTACCAAAAGCGGCATTGTTTATATCGGCAGTGAAGATGGCAATTTATATGCAATTGAAGAAAAATCTGGAAATCTAAAATGGAAATTCAAAACAGATGGCGCTATTCACAGCTCACCAAGTATTTTTGAAGATACCGTTTTCTTTGGAAGTTTTGACGGCAATTATTACGCGGTAAATACTAAAACAGGGAAACAAATTTGGAAATTTAAAACGGGCGGAGAACACTGGATGGGAGAAAAAGGCGGCGGAGGAATGAAACCTGAAACACAATACATGGATGACTTATGGAGTTTTTACCTATCATCACCAGTCGTATATCAAAATAAAAAAATAGCTCAAGTAATCTTTGGAAGCAGCGACGGAAACATCTATTCGCTTGATACAAAAACCGGAAATGTAAACTGGAAGTTTAAAACTAATGGTCCTGTTCATGGAACTCCCGTTATAGATAAAAACAAAGTTTTTGTTGGCGGCTGGGATGCTGTTTTATATGCTCTGAATGCCGAAACAGGAAAAGATATATGGCATTTTGCAACTTCTACGAAAATAGGCTTTAAAGGAATACAATCGTCTGTAACGGTTTCTGACGGAAAAGTATATTTTGGAGCGCGTGATCCTCACTTTTTTTCGCTTGATGCCGAAACAGGAAAATTAATCTGGAAATACGATGCTGAAAATTCTTGGATTCTAAGCACTGCTGTCATTACAAATGGAACTATTTATGTAGGAACTTCTGATACCTATGTTTTATTGGCTCTTGACGAAAAAACCGGCGCTGAAAAATACCGATTCAAGACAAATGGCTATGTTTATAACTCGCCTGTAATAGCAGGAAATACGATTTATTTTGGTGATTTCACTGGAAATTTCTTCTCACTGGATTTACTTTCTGACGGAAAAAAATCAAATACTATAAGCACTGATAATCGTAAACAATATGCCAATTCTATTTTGAAAAATGATCTTTTAGATTTTGGATATGCCGGTCAAAACGAAGATCTGTCCTACTACGATAACAACAAAAAAGTAATGGATCAATTTTACAAATTAGGTTCAATCCTTTCTTCTCCTTTTGTAAATAATAACACTATTTATTTTGGAAGTGCAGATGGATATTTATATGCTTATAATTTAGAAAAATAGACTACTTTGTAACCTTATCTGCGAAACGCATTTTACCGCAAAGGGCGCAAAGTTGCTTTATTCGCAAGGTTATATCAAACGCAAAAGTTCGCAAAGCTTTATCAATATAGCTTTGCGAACTTTTGCGCTTTATAAGCGTAATCCCAGACAAAATAACTTTGCTTGCTTTGCGGTAAAAATTCTACACAATTTTTACATAATTTTTACTGAGGTCATACTCAATGAACCTGCCAAAAGTTTATCATTGAACAAACTTAGTTCTTCTGATTTTTCTTTTAATCCTAAAGTATACAATAATGGCAAATAATGTTCTGGCGTTGGAACTGCCAATTGAACTGCTTTGTTCATTTTTTCGAAATCTATTAACGGCTTAAAATTCCCATCTAATAAATAATTATTTACCGTTTCTCGAGCTTCAATTGCCCAATCGTAACCGTAATTATCTTTATCAAAGTTTCTAAAATCAACCATTCTAAGATTATGCACAATATTACCGCTCCCTATAATTAAAACTCCTTTACGACGCAATGATTGTAGTTTTTGCGCCAATTCAAAATGAAATTGACCAGATTTAGTGTAATCAATACTCAACTGAATTACGGGAACATTCGCTTCTGGATATAAGTGCTTTATTACACTCCAAGCGCCGTGATCTAACCCCCAATGTTCATCTAAATCTACTTGAACTGGATCTAAGATTTTTTTAGTTTCTAATGCTAATTCAGGGCTTCCTTTTGCTGGATATTGTACATCAAATAATGCTTGCGGAAAACCTCCAAAATCATGAATCGTTCTTGGCATTTGCATCGAAGTAACTTTGGTTCCTTTAGTAAACCAATGTGCCGAAACGCATAAAATAGCATTAGGCTGCGGTAATGTTTTTGCCAAATTGCGAAAACCTGCCACAAACTGATTTTCTTCAATTGCATTCATAGGATTTCCATGTCCTAAAAACAAAACCGGCATTTTATCTGTATTCGAAAACGTTGACGAAATCGAATGTAAGTCGTTTAGTGTTGTCATCTTTTAAAATATTACAAACACAAATTACACAGATTTACACTAACCTTTGTCTAAAAAAATTCGTGCTAATTTGTGAAATTAGTGTTTTTATTCCTCAAAACTCTCATCTTTAAATCCTATCAAATATAACTTATTTTTAGCACGTGTCATAGCGGTGTACAACCATCTAATATAATCGCGATCGATGCCATTTGGTAAATAAGGCTGTTCTATAAAAACAGTATTCCATTGCCCTCCTTGCGATTTATGACACGTTATAGCGTAAGAGAATTTTACCTGCAAAGCATTAAAATATTCATTTTCTTTTACTCTTTGAAACCTTTTATACTTAGTCGTTTCATCTTCGTAATCTTTCATCACCTCTTCATACAAACGATTTGATTCTTCATAAGTCAATGATGGAGATTCACTTTTTATAGTATCTAAAAGCAATACTGTTTCAAAAGGCTTTTGATCTGGATAATCGACCATTCTTATTTTTACCCTTGCAAAAGTAAATCCGTACAGTTCCTTGATTCCAAACATTTCCAGAACCTCAATAATATCACCATTGGCAATAAAACCAGCTTCATCTGTTTCTTTAAGCCAAAAATAATTATTCTTAACTACCATCAAAAAATCGCCTACAGAAAGTTCACTTTCTTTAAACAAAATCCGAGTTCGAATTTGTTCATTGTATTGATTGGCTCTTTTATTAGATCGCACAATAAAAGCGGTATCTTCAATACTATAATTACTATAAGCCGTATTTATTGCATCTTGAATATCATAACCATCTGTAAGACGCACGATATCTTTAAACTTTTTTACATTGAATCTAAACTCGGTAATAAAGCTTTCCTTTAACAACTCGCGTAATTCTGTTGCGTTGAACAAAATTCCCGAGCTTTCTTCCTGACGCATTACCTCATCTAGTTCAATATGTTCAATTTCTTTATCGTAATGTATTCCAAGTGTTTGAATATCTAACGCTGGACTTATATCTAAATTTACCGGCGGAAGCTGTGCTGTATCTCCTAAAAGAATCATTTTACAATTCGTTCCAGAATAAACGTAATTAATCAAATCATCCAAAAGCGAACCGCTGTCTAAAGTGCTGTCTGAAATCATCGAAGCCTCATCGACTATAAAAACGGTATTTTTATGCTTGTTGAGTTGTTTCGTAAAAGCAACTCCTCCACCCGATGACTTTTTAGGAAAATATATTTTTTTATGAATCGTAAAAGCCGGCGTATTCGAATAATTAGCAATTACTTTTGCCGCGCGTCCAGTTGGTGCAAGCAAAACAAACTTTTTATTAATATCGCCAAGATTATTTACAATTGTCGAAATCACCGTTGTTTTTCCGGTTCCCGCATATCCTTTTAATACAAAAATGGTATCGTTAACTGGTTCGGTTAAAAAAATAGCTATTTTTTGAAAAAAAATATCCTGTTTGTATGTCGCTGCAAATGGAAATCTTTTTTGTAAAATGCCGTAAAACAATGCTGAATTCATAGAGAAAATTTGAAATACAAAGGTCGCTTTTTTTAATGGCAATGGCAATAATTTGAAACCATATAAGCAATGTAAGTAAACTTAAGATTACGCTAAACATCTTAACCGTTTGTTGTTGACATTACTTAAATCATCTTAAAAATTAAAACAAACATACTCTAGGCTTAAATCCAGATCTCACTTATATGATAAAGAAAACTTAACCTTACTTTAAAATGTTTTTGAAATTGTTTTTTGAAATTGCAATTATAATTGTTCCTTTTTAATTTGTAAGTTTGTAGTCGCCTTAAATTCTTTCTTGTAAAACAGGTAACGAATTGTAAATCAATATGTCATTACAAAACACTAACATTATTTCCAAAAATTATAAAAAACTTTCGATTCAGGTTTCACTGAACGGATTTTCATTTTGCTGTTTTGATACTTTAAATAATACCATAACTTCATTTAACGAAGTTCAATTTGATACTACTCAAAAACAAAATAAAATCGAGGACTTATTTTCAGCTTCATTTAAAAATTATCCTGAATTAAAAGAAACCTACGATGATATTCTAGTCATTCATAACAACAATCTTTCGACTTTTGTACCAACTGCTTTATTTGATGAAAATTATCTAGGCAGTTATTTACAATACAGTACAAAAGTATTTGAATCTGATTTTTTTACTTTCGATAAAATCTCAAATTACGAAATGAACTCGGTTTATATCCCGTACATAAATATCAATAATTTTCTAATTGATAATGTAGGATCTTTTGAGTACAAACACGTAAATAGTATTCTAGTCGAAAAAATTCTTGAAGGTTCAAGAAATAATGATGAGAAAAAAATGGTGGTAAACTTTAATCCAAATCATTTTGAGATTATCGTAGTTCAAAATCAAAAACTATTATTATTTAACTCTTTTGAATATCAAACTCCAGAAGATTTTATTTATTATTTGCTTTTTACAGCTGAACAAACCAATTTAAATCCGGAGATTTTTCAACTGGAATTGTTAGGCACAATAAACCAAAACGATCCATTTTATGCGATTGCATACAAATATATTCGTAATGTATCTTTCTTAGACGTGAGTGCATTACAAGAAAAAAACAATTATACAACTGCTCAGAATCAAAAACATTATATCTTATTTCAATCATGAGAATTATTTCAGGAAAATACAAAGGACGCCGCATTTTTCCGCCAAAAAACCTTCCTGTAAGACCTACGACTGATATGAGTAAAGAAGCATTATTTAATGTTTTGAATAATCATTTTAGTTTTGACGGCTTAAAGGTTTTGGATTTATTTTCGGGAACCGGAAATATCAGCTACGAATTTGCGTCACGCGGAAGTGCACCAATCACCTCTATTGATGGTGATTTTGGATGCGTAAAATTTATTAAACAAGTTTCGTCAGAATATGATTTTGACATTGCTGCTACCAAAAGCGATGTTTTTAAATTTCTGGAGAACTGCAAAACATCATACGATATTATTTTTGCCGATCCTCCTTATGGATTAGATCAAAACACTTTTGAAAAAATTGTTTTAACAGTTTTCGAAAGAGATTTGCTTCACGACGATGGCATGATGATTATCGAACATTCTAAATACACTAAACTAGATCATTTGAGTAATTTTTCATTTCAAAAAAGTTACGGAGGTTCATTCTTTAGTTTCTTCGAATTAAATTCGACAGATGACGATGAAGAATTACCTGGTGATACACCAATAAAAATTACGGAAGAAGACGAAGGATAGTTTTCCTTTTACAGCACAAAAAAACCTTGAAATTTCAAGGTTTTTTTATTCTATCTCACTCTGCTTTCATTCTCATCAATACTTTTCCCTTTAAACTCACTTTCTTTTACTTTTCCAAAAGAGTACTTTAACGCAATCGAAATTTCATGAGAGTCTACAACATATCGTGCTTTCGAACTGACAGCATTAATGGTAAAATTTTCGGTTCTAATCGTGTTTTTAAAAATATTATTCCAGCTTAAAGTACAATTCCATTTTTTGAAAAAAGTTTTCGAAACTGCTATATCAGCAACAAACATAGGGTTTCTTTCAAAAACGCCGACTTTCTGTTTTGTCAATCCCCAAAAATTCAATACAAAATTGTATTCCTTTGGAAGCTTAAATTCATTATTGGAGTAATAATAAAAATAAGGTTTTGAAGTCATAAATACTGCCGAAGCATCTTCAATTTTCTCTAAAATAAAAAGCAGTGAATTATTCGTTGTCCAAAACTTATAAGTAAAAGGCAATTCGAAATCAAGATTAAAACCTGCTTCTTTATCAAAATTTATATCCTTAAATGTCATTATACTATTCTCGTTATCAAACGTAAAACTGTTATAAACTGGATTTGTCTTTTGATAATAACTTAGCTTAACTGTTTTGTCGTGATACCGAAAAGTCGACGAAATTTCGTTGATTATGGTAGGGTCTAAAAATATATTTCTGGTGTATAAAAAATACGGATTTATATAGGTTGCTCCCTGACTTAAAGATGAATAATTGGGTCTTGATATGCTTTTTGAATAGTTTATACTAATGCTTTTTGTGCTGTCAATTGGAAATGTGAATTCTACTTTTGGAAAGAAATTCGTGTAGTTTTTATCGACCAAAGGCAATAAATCACTTTTAAATTTCCCATTAACATTCGTGTTTTCAATCCTGACTCCAAATGAAAAATCGACTTTTTTAATCTTGCCCGAAAACTGGCTGTATCCTGCCAAATTCTGTTCTTTAAAATCATAATTGCTTATTTCATCAACACCCGTTTTATAATAATAAATATCAATATCCGATTTTGAATTTGCTGATGAATACAATCCTCCTACTTCTAATTTCAGATCGTTTTTAAACTTTTTCTCCATATCAATTCTTCCCGAAAAAACATTCACTTTAAAATCCTGATCTCGATTTTGAGTTCTCTCAAATTGTGTATCATTAAAATTATCTTGCACATTACTCCAAGATTTTTGATCAAAATTTGAATACTGAAAACCACTAAAAACAAGCAGATCAATTGCTTTTATTTTCTTAGAATAATTCAAAAATGAGTTTACAAAATTCTTGTCTCCCTCATTATCACTATAAGTAACAACATTATTCTCTACATCCTTATTTTTATTATTGGTAATTGTATTTATAGGAAAAGTATCCGTCTGTAATTTACTATTGATACTAATCGAGAAATAATCCTCCTCGTTTATCTTATAAAACAAGCCGCCGCCAAAAACAAATTGTTTTCTTTTTGTTTGAGCCGTTACATCATATTTGGAAACGATTCCTGCATTTGGAATCTGGTAATCGATACTGTGATTCTCCCACGGATTTAAACGATTATAATTAAAGTTTGCTTTCCATTCTAATTTATTCTTTTTAAAACTGGAATTAAATCCGAGATAATTATTAAACTGTTTTTTAAAAGATGCTGTTTCAGAAATATCAGTTCTAAAACTGTCTTTTTTACTAAATTTTCTTGTAATCAAAATTACACATCTTCCTTCGGCTTCGTATTTTGCAGATGGATTTTGAATAATTTCGATAGTTTTAATATCGGCTGAAGCCAAAGCATTCAAATCATTCATTCCTGCTTTTTGATTGTCAATATAAATCAGCGAACTTCCTTTGCCTGCAATCGTAATACTTTCTTTATCTGGATTAACTAAAACGTCTGGTAATTTCGCCAGCAAAGCGACTGTATTTGGAATTGAATTGTAAATAGAATTGGCAACGTCAACTTTTATATTTCCGTTCGAGTTTGTAAAAATCTTTTTATTTTGATTGACAACAACTTCGTTCAATTGATTTGAAATCGAGTCTTTGGAAGTTTTATTTTGTGCATTTGCAATAAACGAAAGAACAAAAAGTAAAAGTGCTAAAAGGAGTTTTAATGGCATACAAAGTTTTTTTGTTTTGAGATGATGCAAAAATGCTTCTAAAAAAGAGTTGCGAAGGTTAATTGAAGGTTAATGCGGAGTTAATGGCTGGAATATCTTGTAAAAGCACTATTTTTGAAATGAATTTTTACGTTTATGAAACAAAGAATCAATTTATTAATAACACTTTCGGTTGTCGCGCTGCTTGTCTTATCGACCGTACAATGTTATTTGGTAAAAACTGCTTACGATTATAAAGTGGCTCAGTTTCATACGCAGATTAAGAATGAAATTGCAGCAATTACAAATAATTACAGCGATATTGATGCTGTTTTAGTATCTAAAAAAGAAGCGCTTTACAAGAATTTATCGGAACAATATATTAAAGGCAAAAATTCTAAAATCGATATTAAAAAAGGAATTTTAGAGAGTGAATCTAACGACGTGTTAACACAAAGAATTCAACGAAAGTTCGAAAGAGATTTACCCAATTTCAAAATTGACTTCGCTATTGTTCTCAACAAATTTATTCTTTACAAACACGCTAAAAAAAGAGATACTATTTTTTCTGAAAAGCCTTTTATTCAGAATAAATTGTTCGGAAACCTAAATTCGCTGAATCACGCTTTTTTAGTTCGAAATTATGTCGGTACTACAAACGGAACTTTTGAAAATCAGGAATATAAATTACTTACTGAAGATTCAATGTATGTTTCGGTTATCGATTGGGAACTAATTATTTTAAAGCGAATGACTTTTATTCTTGCTTTGTCATTATTATCAATTCTTACACTTATTTCGCTTTTTGTAATCGCACTTAAAGCTTTAATTAAGCAAAAAAAAGTAAGTGATGTAAAAACAGATTTCATCAATAATATTACACACGAACTTAAAACTCCTTTAGCCACATTGGGCATTTCGACCAAAATTTTGGAGCAGAAAAACATTCGTGACAACGACGAAAATTTTAATTCAATTGTTAATACAATTTCACGTCAGAACAATCGTCTTCAAAATTTGATTGATCAAGTTATGGCTAATTCTTTGGCCGAAAATGAAATCGAATTGCAAAAGGAAAAAATTGAAACTGAGCATTTCCTGAAGATAATTGTTGATGATTTTAAAATTGCTTTTCCAAAAATCAATCTTAAAACTGATTTTCAAACTCAGAAAACGATTTTAGTTCTGGATAAATTTCATTTAACAACCGCTTTTTTAAATGTTTTAGAAAATGCCGTAAAATATGGATCAAACACAATTACCGTAAAAACAAAAATCGTAGAAAATCAGTTTTCTATTTGTTTTGAAGATGACGGAATTGGAATTGCAAAAAACAAACAATCACTTCTTTTTGATAAATTTTATCGTGTAGAGCAAGGAAATCTTCACAATACAAAAGGTTTGGGTCTAGGATTATATTATGTTGATCAAATCGTAAAAGCGCATCAGGGTTCTGTTAACGTTATTAGCGATTTAGGAAAAGGAACTCAGTTTACTATTTTATTAAAAGTTTAATTACCCTATTTTGAAAAAATTACTTTTAGCTGAAGACGATTTTGACTTTGCAGCAATTTTAAAACAATATTTAGAGCTTCATCAATTTGAAGTAACTTGGGCAGAAAATGGCGAAGTAGCTTTAGATCATTTTAAAAACCAGACTTTTGACATTTGTATTCTGGATGTTATGATGCCCAAATTGGACGGATTTTCATTGGCCGAAAAAATGATTACAATCAATCCCGAAACTCCATTTATTTTTCTAACTGCAAGAAAGCTGCAAGAAGACAAAATCATTGGATTAAAACTAGGTGCCGACGATTATATAGCGAAACCTTTTGAAGTCGACGAACTGGTTCTGCGCTTGCAGAATATACTAAAGAGAATCGAGCAAAAGAGAAGTTTAGAAGGAAACAATACAATTGAAATTGGTTCGTATATTTTTGATAATGAACGTTTAACTCTTAACAATAGAAATCACGTTCAGCAGCTCACAGAGAAAGAAGCTTCTCTTATTGAATATTTGTATCTAAACCATAATCAGTTATTAAAGAGAGAACAAATTTTAATGTCTGTTTGGAAAAAAGACGATTATTTCTCAGGACGCAGCATGGATGTTTTTATCAGCAGGCTTAGAAAGTATTTTAATTCAGACCCAAAAATCAGCATTGAAAGTGTTCGAAGTATTGGCTTAGAATTTAAAATAGAAAAACCTTGACGAATCAAGGTTTTTCTATTTTAAACGAGCTTTATTTTCCAATTACCCAGCCCAAAGTAAAATTTATAATTGGAACAAATTCGGTATCATATTCATCAAAATTCACTCCTGGTCCAGCATTAAATTCTAGATTAAACCTTCCTTTATAAGTACGCTGTAATCCCCAAAGGGCGCCAAGTGTAAACGAAGAAGAAGCCTCTCTGTAATTATCATTTGTAGAAATAGAACCAAAACTATAAACCGCGTTTGCTGCTAAATAATTCCCGGAATTTCTTGCCGTTCTTTTTCCTTTTTCTGCTCTTTTTTCAAGATTATAATAATGACGAAACTGTTCATTAATAGTAGGATAAATGGCAAAATTAGAATTGTTTGAATTGGCTTGAAAACCTAAACCTAAACTTGCTTCAGAATATAAGGTATTTTTAGAACCGAAACCGTGCTCATAAACAAATCCAGGCAGTAATAAATTTATTTTAAATTGATGTTTAGCTACTGCAGTCGGAGCATCGTCTTGTGCATTGACAGCATTTATAAAAAGAACAGAAAGTAATAGAAATAGGTAATTTTTCGTCATTGGTTGTTTTTAAATTGGTTTCGACAAAAATAATATTAAAAACATACTACAACTTAAAAAAGTAAATTATTTTCTTACAGATAATCACAAAAATTATTTAATTAAAACTGCAGCAATCTTTTCATAAACTGGTGTTTTTACACCATACTTTCTTCCTTCATTCACAACAAACTGTGTAAGCGAAACTGCTTCAGTATTTTTGCCTGCTAGTAAATCTCTATGCATAGAGGATGTTGCCTCTTTGGGAGATTTCTCTAATTTTATAATAGTTTGCGCAACAATATCTTCGGGAAGTTTTAAACCTTTTGCCTGCGCCACATCTTCGATTTCATGAAGCAGTTCGATATAAATTACTTTAGATTCCAAATGATGCAGTATCTCACCAATATTCTGATTTAAATAAGAAGTTACAGAGGCTAATGCCGAAATAAAAATAAACTTCTCCCAAACTGTTTCTTCAATATTTGCAGCCAAGTAACTTTCTATTTTTGCCTTTTTGAAGATGTTTTGTAACTCTTCTAATTTTGAAAATGGTGCGGTTTTAGAACCAAAAAATAACTTTTCGTAAAAGCCAATTTTCCGAATTGTTCCAGGTGAAAAGATCATCGAAATAATGTAAACACAACCTTGCAGAACTTCATTTTCCGGAAATATCTTTTGGATTCTTTCCTGTGCATCAACACCATTGTATAAAGGTAAAATCACTGTTTCATTCTTAACCGTTTTTTTCAAAGACGATAAACTTTCTTCAATATCATAAGTTTTAGTCGCACAAATTAAATAGTCTAATTCGCCTATTTCGTCAGGATTATTAGAAACTATACTAGGAAAAACAATTGTTTCAGAATCATCGGTTACAATTTTTAATCCGTTTTCGGTAATCGCTTTTTGAGTTTCGCCTCGCGCAATAAAGATCACTTCTACATCATCAGACTTATAATACGCTTTCGCTAAAAGTCCGCCAAAATAGCCGCCAACACCGCCAAGTCCTAAAATTCCAATTCTTTTCATAGTCTTTTTTTTATCACTAATTACACCAATTATCACGCATAATTTTGTCATTTCGAGGAACGAGAAATCACACTTGTAATTCGACAAAGATTGGAGAATCTTGTCACGGAGTTTCTCGTGTGATTTCTCGTTCCTCGAAATGACAAAGAAAACCGTTTCTCACCTGAGCACTTATATTACTCCTCCAAAACAGGATTCAAATCAAGTTCTGTAAAATCCCTTTCGGTTTTCGAAATTATAATTGTTGCCACCGTGTTTCCAATTAAGTTGGTAATGGCCCTGGCTTCACTCATAAATTTGTCTACTCCTAATAGAAACGCTAAACCTTCGACTGGTATTTTATGAAGTGCTGTTAAAGTAGAAGCTAAAACAATAAATCCGCTTCCCGTAACACCTGCGGCACCTTTTGAAGTAATCATTAAAATACCAATAACAGTAAGAATTTCAAAGAAACTCAAATGTACATCATACAATTGAGCCAAAAATATTACCGACATCGATAAGTAAATCGATGTTCCGTCGAGATTAAAAGAATATCCTGTTGGAATCACCAATCCTACTACCGATTTACTGCAGCCCATTCGTTCAAGTTTTACCATAATACTTGGCAGAGCAGCTTCTGAAGATGATGTTCCTAGAACTAACAAAAGTTCTTCTTTAATATATTTTAAAATTGAAAGAATACTTATTTTATAATAATGCAGAATGCTGCCTAAAATTAGAAAAACAAACAATGCCATGGTTAAATAAACACAAAGCATTAATTTTCCGAGTGGAATTAAAGTTCCTAATCCAAACTTTCCAATTGTATATGCCATTCCGCCAAAAGCTCCTATTGGCGCGAGATACATAACATATTTTAAACCGAAGAAAACGACATTTGAAAAACGTTCTAAAACTAAAATGGTTTGTTCTCTTTTTTTATAAAAATTCAAAGCAATTCCGCATACAATTGCCGCTAACAAAACCTGCAGTGTAAAATTGGAAAGGAAAAATTCAAGCCATGAAAAATCTTTTGCCGCACCATTTGTATATTGACTTGCGTCACCTAAAGTTAATCCCGATTTATCAATTTTTCCAGGTTTAAAAATATAAGCAACTGCAACACCAATTGCTAAAGCTACGGTGGAAACAACTTCAAAATAAGCTAAGGCTTTCACGCCAATTCGTCCTACTTTCTTTAAATTACCCATTCCAGAAATCCCCAAAACAATCGTTAGGAAAATAATCGGGCCGATAAATAACTTGATAAGACTTATAAATTTCGCTCCTAAAATTTCCATTTTCACACCATTTTCAGACGAAAAATGTCCAAGTAAAATACCCGCAATTATGGCTATTAAAACCCAAAAAGTAAGATTTGTTATTATGGTATTAAAAAGACTTTTTTTTGCCTTTGAAGAAGATTTTGGAGTGGTTATATTCATGAAAACAGGTTAGTAGAGTTTCACAAATATATAAAAAAAGCAGACCTATAAGCCGGATTCTGTCCTTGATAAATCAAGGCCTTATCATTTATCTAGATTCCGAATTACTTCGGAACTCGAGCTACCTACCCTTCAACAACGAACGAGAAGCCCTTAAATGTTGATATACTTGGTATTTCACCGCATAGAGTTTACCTGGTTTCACTACAGCATTACCTGTACATACTTTCTGCTGCACTTGTCCTAATCCCGATAGCTATCGGGACCGACGGGCGTTACCCGCTATGCTTCTCTGTGGTGTCCGGACTTTCCTCCCCTCCAATAAAATTGGAGCGGCGATAAGGCGGTCTGCGCTGCAAAAGTAGCGATTTATGAACTAAGAATAATGATTTTAAATTTCTGTTTTTATGAGTTTTATCATAACTTTTTAATTTTAAAATAGTTATCTTTAAAATTCGATAATTTTAAATTCAAATATTATGATTAGGATGTATCACTACGCAACTGTTTCAAAAGCTTTAGATCAATTGCATGAAAAAGGGTTTACGTGCGATTTTAATCTCAACTCAGACATTCTTAAAAAAAATCCTGAGAAATTTGAAATTGTACATGTGTATCGATACGAAGGGGAATCAGACCCAGGCGATGAGGCAGTTGTATACGGAATTAAGTCCAGTAATGGCAAAAAAGGTGTTTTTGTAGCAGGTTTTTCTGCCGATGCAGATCAAGAAACTGCCAAACTTTTATTTGATTTAAGTATTAAAGGAAGGTAATTTTCAGAAGTCAAAACTACCAGTTTTCTAATCAGTAAGAAAATTATGTTTCCATTTTAAAAGTAAAGAAATAACAATCTATGTCATCTTGAAGAATTAAGAAATTTTCATTCGCAGCTCGTATAAAAATTGGTTATTTACATTGCAGAGTTTCTTGCGAAAATTATTCGTTCCTCGGGATGACATAAAAAAGAAGTTTATCTTAGTGCTTTTTTTACCAAAGAATTAGAGCTTACTTTTTAAATCCATTCTTCCATGAAGAATCCTAACAACTTCTATTTCGCTCTCTGAAATAATTTGATAAAAAAGAATATGCTGGTTTGACTTAAAACCAAATAAACTTTTTGCGATATTATCATATTTTTTTCCAAGATTTGGATTCTCAGCCACTTCCTGACACGAATCTAAAAGTAATAAGTAATATTTATCAGCTTGATTTTCTGACCATTCATCAAAAGTATAATTCCAAATATCTGCTAAATCTTCAACTGCTTTATTTGTCAAATGATATTTAGCCATGTTTTCTGTTTGCTTTTAAACTTTCAAGATGTTTTTTAGAATCAAAGTTCTCAGCGCGTCCACTTTCTAGTCCCTCCTGAACAGCTTTTTTCAAAATAAGTAATTTATTCTCTTCTTCTTCTAAAAGACGTAATCCTGCTCTAATAACTTCACTTGCGTTTTTAAACCTTCCCTCAGAAAGACTATTTTCAATGAAGTTTTCAAAATGATTTCCAAGCGATATTGATGTATTTCTTCCCATGATTTAACTTTGTAGATTACAAAGTTACCCAAAATTGGTAACTAATACAATCTGATTTAAAAAACAATATTTTTTTTCCAGCAAAAAAGAACATAATTATTTATTCATGCTGAGTTACATCATTATACTGCCAAAGTACATTAATAATTTTCCATTCGCCATTTGTTTTTACAATATGCATATAATCTATCCATGCATCCGCAAGTAACTTCACCGATGCTGTTTTTGCAGAAACATCTAACAATTTGACTTCTTTTCTTGGATTTTTGGGGAATTTATCGCCTTTTACATTATAAGTTTCTGCCAGTATAACCATGTTTTCAGCAAAAAACTCAGAGATATAATCTTTCTGTGCTGCTTTATTTCTAAAAACTGATCTTTTTACCATTCTAGGATGCAAGGCACTTTCCATCAATTTTGGATTTGGATTATGCTGTGCTTCAATATATGCCAAAGCTGCTCGTTTAATTTCTAATGTATCTTGAGCGGTTTGTGCTTGAATTTTAAAAGAACTAATTATAATTACTATGAGTATTAAATATTTTTTCATGTAAAATGGGATTAAGATTTATTATCTAAAACGTTCTAAAATTGTTATTACTAGAAATTAACTTCCAAGTTTTCCATAACGTTGTTGTTCAGAAAAATACAGAATTACTTTCTTTCCGTTTTTTTCGTACGGATAAAATAATTCATAATAACCATTATGCGAACTGTAACGTAATTCGTTGCTGCCTTTCTCAAAAACACTTTTCAAATACTCTCTTTCTTCTTTTGTAGTTTTATAAATATACCGCTGTTTTTGTGGCTGAATAGTGTCTTTCAAATTTCCTTCATAATAATCACTAAAGCCCAAATAAACCTGAGAGCCTTTAACTGAATCTTTTACAATCACAGTAACATTGGGAAAATTTTTATCTGTCTTAGACAAAATATCCAAAATATCAGCAGTCTCTTTTATATAGCTTTCAGAAAAACTATAATTTACTAATTTATCGCTATTTGCTTTATTAATTGCAATAATTGATTCAGCCGATTTAATCAATCGCTCTTCTTTTTTAGCCGAGGTTAAATAATCTCCGCCAAATAAAATAATAGCAATCAGGGGAAAAATTAAAATCAAAGTCAAAAACCGCAATCTGTTTGATTTATTATTCACTGCATCTAGATTATGTTTTTCGGCAATTCTGGTCAAATTAAACATTAAATTGATAATCAGAGAACCAACCATCAAAGCAAGAATTCCTAAAATACTTAGATAAAATGTTTCGGTCATATTCTCTTTAAAAACTTTTAAACCAAAAACCTGAATGGTTATAAAAGTAAATACCCAATACACTAATAAAAGTATTGATGTGATTCCAATAATATTGCTTAATCTAACTATTTGTTTTGCGTTCATTTATCTAAGTTATTATATAATAAATCCTTCTGCCTTTTTCACACTAAAAATATTACTTTAATTCGAATCTACTCAAATTTTTTTTTTCATTCTCCTATTCAACCAGTTAAAAATCTTTCAATTTTTAAATTTTTAATTCATTAAATTATACTCTATATTTGCTATCGAATAAAAAAGAATATGGAACAATTTGTAGTATCGGCTCGTAAGTATCGCCCGCAGACCTTTAAGGATGTCGTGGGACAAAAAGCCATTACAAACACTTTGTTGAATGCGATTGACAGTAATCACCTTGCTTCTGCTCTTTTATTCACGGGACCGCGTGGAGTTGGAAAAACTACTTGCGCACGTATTTTGGCTCGAAAAATAAATCAGCCTGGATATGACGATCCTAATGAAGATTTTGCATTTAACGTTTTTGAGTTGGATGCCGCTTCAAACAACTCGGTTGATGATATTCGTAATCTTATCGATCAGGTTCGAATCCCGCCGCAAACTGGGCAATACAAAGTTTATATTATTGACGAGGTGCATATGTTGTCTTCGGCTGCTTTTAATGCTTTTTTGAAAACATTAGAAGAACCGCCAAAGCATGCTATTTTTATTTTAGCGACAACAGAAAAGCATAAAATCATCCCAACGATTTTATCTCGTTGCCAGATATTTGATTTTAAAAGAATTACGGTAAAAGATGCTAAAGAACATTTAGCAGATGTTGCTCAAAGTCAAGGAATCAATTTTGAAGATGATGCTTTGCACATTATTGCTCAAAAGGCTGATGGTGCAATGCGTGATGCTTTATCTATTTTTGACCGTGTGGTTTCGTATTGCGGAACTAACTTAACGCGTCAGGCTGTAACCGAAAATCTAAACGTTTTAGATTACGAAACTTACATCAGCGTTACTGATTTGATTCTGGAAAATAAAATTCCAGATCTTTTAATAGCTTACAACGATATTCTATCAAAAGGTTTTGACGGACATCATTTTATTGCTGGATTAGCGTCTCATTTTAGAGACTTGTTAGTTAGTAAAACTCCTGCAACTATTTCTTTATTAGAAGTTGGAGAACAAGCGCAGCAAATGTATGGTGTTCAATCTCAAAAATGCTCTCAAGAATTTTTATTAAAAGGAATTGATATTGCAAATGACTGCGATTTAAAGTATAAATTGAGTCAGAATCAACGTCTTTTAGTCGAATTATGCTTGATGCAACTTGCCTCTATCAACTTTGATGGAGAAAAAAAAAGTTGAGCAATACATAATCCCTCCTACTTATTATAAAAACGGAAGTTTTTCTATTGTTGAAGTTCCAAGTCAAAAGTCAAAAATCGAAAGTCAGACTGAAACTTCAAAAACGGAAGAAAAAGTCAATAATAATTCTGCTGCCGTAAATACGGCTGTTCCAGAAACTCCGAAAATTGAAACTCCGAAGATTGAAACTCCAAGAGCTGAAACTGGAGGTGAAGCAAAAGTTTCTGCCTTCTCTTTGGCTAGTATTCGCAAGAAAAAAGAATTAGAGCAAAGTGGTAAAACTTACGTTAAACCCACATCTATTCTACCTATTGAAGACTTTACTGAAACTGAAATGCTTGTGCAATGGAATAAATATGCAGAGCGTTTAGGTCAAAAAGGCTTGAAGATTATGGAGTCGATCTTATTAATCAACGATCCTGTTTTAAATGGAACCAACATTACTTACGAACTTCCAAACGAAGGTTCTAAGTTAGAATTCGAAAGTCAGATGAACGCGCTTTTAGGGCATTTAAGAGGTCACCTGCACAATCACGATATCACAATTGAAGTAATTGTAAATGAAAAACTGGAAACCAAAAGAAGTTTTAACGATCAAGATAAATACAATCGTTTGCATGAAATAAATCCAAACATTGAGCTTTTACGTTCAACATTTGGATTGGATTTACCTGGATAGTTTTATACTCTTCTCATTGCGAATTTGCGTAAAATTGTTTTTACAAGAAAACAGCAATTAACTTTAACAGCATTATTTATTTAGAAGTCCGAAATTATAAACTTTTTCGAGCCATTTTTGTCTCTGACTTTCCTTTGCTGTTTTTATGATTCCGATATAACTTACTTTAACAGGTTTTACACCGCAAAATTCTAAAGTTGATTTCTTTAATTGATTCACGCTTGGTCTTCCAAAAAACAATCTGTAGTACCAGCCGGGCTGATCTAGAGTTGTGATAATATGCGCTGTTTTTCCTTTTAATAATTTATCCCACCAAACTGAATTTTCTCTGTACTGAAATGCCATTCCAGGCAAAAATAATCGATCTATAAAGCCTTTTGTAATTGCAGGAAGTCCGCCCCACCAAACTGGATGAACCCAAACTAAATGATCTGCTCTTTGAATTTTTTCCCACGATTCTAATAAATCCGGCTCTAGTTCGGTTCGTTTTTGATATCCAAATTTTAAATTTGGGCTAAAATTCAGAGCTGCAATTGTAATTGTTTCCACAATTGCTCCAGAAGCTGAGGCACCTTTTTCATATTCCGCAGCAATGGCAAAATTAAAGCTGTCCGGATTTGGATGTCCATTTATAATCAGTATTTTTTTCATGCTTTTCTTTTTTTCAAAAATACTTTTTGCCCGTTTTCTTTTACTAGACAAATGTCCTAAAAAAAGCTAAACACAAATTCAAATTCAGGCTGATCTTTTCCTCTAAATAAAAAAAATTCTTGAGCTGCTTAAAAAACGGCTTTTCTAATTCTGCTTAAATGTCTTGGTGTAACTCCTAAATAGGATGCTAAATATTGCAACGGAATCAACTGAAGGTATTTTTGATGATTCCTAAAAAGCGCTTGATAACGTTCTGCGCCTGATGATTTTTGAAAATCTACCATTCGTTTTTGAAGATTTACAAACTCCATTTCGGTTAATTTCCTGCCAATTTCCTGCCAATTATAACTTGATTTATAGAGTTTTTCTAATGCATTTCGATCCAAAACCTGCAATTCTGTATCGACCAATGCTTGAATATTTTCTTCGGCTTTTTCTTGCGTTATGAAACTGGCAAATGATGCCATAAAATCATTTTCAAAAGCAAAACAATTGGTAATTTCATCACCTTTATGATTCATAAAAAAGGAACGAAGAATTCCTTTTTCTATAAATACTATTTCATTACAAATCTGATTTTCTTCTAGTAAAAAATCTCCTTTTTTGAGTTTTCTAAAAGTGATTAAATCATCTAAATGTGACAACTCTTCATTAGATAATTCCTGAATTGATTGAAAAACAGCTTTCATTTATAGTATTAAAATTACTCTTTTAAGAAAAAATTCTTTCAATTCTTTTATCCGGAATAAGCCATAACATTGCAACTATAAAATAAGCGGCTCCAGAAATAATAACATTATAAAACGAAGCTGCAATACCAATAACATACAAAACTGCTGAAGCTTTTCCTTTTAAATCTCTTCCTAAAGCTTTGGCTAAGGCTGAATTTTTTCCCTCAACATCAAGAACTGTTTTTTGAAGAATCACATAAGAGATTGCACAAAGCAACAGAATAATACCATACAAAGCCATTGCCGCTTTTTCAAAATTGTGTTCTCCCATCCAACCTGTCGAAACTGGAATTAAAGAAAGCCAAAATAGTAAATGCAAATTACTCCAAAGAATTTTTCCGTTTACTTTTGATAAACCATGAATTAAATAGTGATGATTATTCCAGTAAATTCCAACGTAAATAAAACTCAAAATATAGCTTAGAAACTTTGGTATAAGTGGTTTCAAGTCAGCAAACTCATGGCCTTGAGGAACTTTAATTTCTAAAATCATAATAGTGATAATAATTGCTAAAACACCATCACTAAAGGCTTCGAGTCTAGTTTTGTTCATTTAAATAAGTTTAAAATGGTCTAAGTTTCTTTTAAAAAATTTGCCACGAATTACACAAGTTTACACGAATTACATTTTATAATGTAAATAAAAAAACTAGCGCAAATTTGTGAAGTTCGTGTCAAAAAAATAATTCTATTTATATTTTACCGTAGTACATCGCTTTTACGATACCATCTGAAAGTCCAATTTTAGGAACGTATATCTGACGCGCTCCACTCCACTTCATTGCGTTAAGATAAATTCTTGTTGCATGAATAATTACGTCGGCACGATCTGAATTTAATCCTAATTCGGCGATTCGTTGTTCGTAAGTAAGTGAATTTAAAAACGCATACTGCGAATTTATGTAAATATATGAAAGTGGTTTTTCTTGCTGTTTTCCAGACATTTTAAACAACTTATTGATGTTTCCGCCAGAACCTATAAGAGTCACTTCATCATAATCTGCGGTATTGGTTTTAATCCATTTTTCAATTTCATCCCAAACTACATCGTGCACCATATTATTCAACAAACGAACGGTTCCTGCTTTAAAAGATCTTGAATTAATCAATTTTCCATCAGAGAACAAAGTAAACTCGGTACTTCCGCCTCCAACATCAACAAACAAATAGGTTTCATCTGTTTTTAGTAAATGATGCAAATCTGTTGAAGCTATAATAGCTGCTTCTTTTTTACCATCAATAATCTCGATTTTAATGTCGGCTTTTTTCTTAATTAAAGCCACAACCTCTTTTGCATTGTATGCCTCGCGCATTGCCGAAGTTGCAAACGCCATATAGCGCTCTATTTTATGTACTTTCATCAAAAGATTGAATGCTTTCATCGCATCAACCATTCGATCTATATTTTCTTCTGAAATTTCACCTACTGTAAAGGCATCTTGTCCCAAACGAATTGGCACACGAACAAGTGAACTTTTATTAAACTGCGGTTCTTTGCCATCTTGCTCTACAACATTCGATATCAGAAGCCTCATGGCATTTGATCCAATATCTATTGCTGCAAATTTCCTTATATTAATCATGCTCACTTTATGATTTGAAATTGTTTTCTATTACTATTGATTTACTTTTTGCGGAATTTCTTCGAACTTTTTAATTTTGTTTTGATAATATTTATAGGTTTCAAACTGCGCTCTAAATGATGCATGATGATTTCGAGGTTTGTACTTATTGTCTAATTTATAAGAATGGTATCTTACTTTAACGTTTCCTTTCCAAGCAATATTAAAGTTATCGATTAATTCTTTTTTAATTTCAAGATCATAGATTGGGCAGGTAACTTCAACTCTTCCATCAAGATTACGTGTCATAAAATCAGCAGAAGAAATATAAACTTCATTAAGACCCGCGTTTCCAAAAATATAAACTCTTGAGTGTTCTAAGTAATTATCGACAATACTAATAGCTTCAATGTTTTCGCTCATTCCTGGAATCCCTGGAATCAAAGAACAAATTCCTCTTACCTGCAGCTGAATTTTTACACCTGCATTACTTGCTTCGTATAATTTATCGATCATTTTAAAATCAGATAAACTATTCATTTTTAACTTAATATGTGTTTTTCTTCCCGCTAAAGCATGCAGAATTTCACGATCTATAAGTTTCACAAATTTTGACCTTGTATAATGCGGCGATACTATTAAATGTTTGTATCTGTGCACTCTATAATTTATATCGAAAAATTCGAATATCTTGGTAACATCTTTCAGAATACCTTGATTGCAGGTAAACAAAGTAACATCTGTATAAATTTTTGCCGTTGCTTCATTAAAATTTCCTGTAGAAATAAATCCGTAACGACGAGTTTTTCCTTCTTCAAGTCTTTCGATAACGCAAATTTTACTGTGCACTTTAAGACCTTTAATTCCAAAAATAAGCTCAATTCCTTCTGTCTGCATTTGCTCTGCATACGAAATATTACTTGCTTCATCAAAACGCGCTTGAAGTTCAATTTGAACCACTACTTTTTTTCCGTTTTTTGCAGCATTAATTAATGAACTAATAATTTGCGAATTCTTTGCCAATCGATATAAAGTAATTTTTATACTGGTTACTTTTGGATCTAAAGCTGCTTCACGCAAAAACTTGGTTAAATATGAAAATGACTGATAGGGAGCGTGTAATAAATAATCTTTTTTACTAATTTTTTCTAATATACTTCCGCCAAGGCTTAAACCTGGAATTGGCAGAGGCTCGTTTGGTTTGTATAACAAATCGTAGCGTCCTAAATTAGGAAAACTCATATAATCACGGCGATTATGATATCTTCCGCCGGGTATTATACTATCTGTTTCAACAATTTTCATCTTATCTAAAAAGAACTGCAGAGTATCCTCTTCAATTAAATTATCATAGATAAAACGAACTGGCTCACCTATACGACGATCTTTTACAGATGTTGCGATTTTTTCAAGCATACTTTTACTCAAATCACTGTCAATATCTAACTGTGCATCACGAGTAATCTTAATCATATGTGCTGAAACACTCTTATAATCAAATATGTTAAAGATGTTTTTTAGGTTGTAACGAATAACATCGTCAATTAAAATTACATACTGTTTTTCATCTTCAGACGGAAGAACAACAAATCTGTTTATCGTTTTTGGAATTTCTATTACAGCGTAACGTACTTCGTTGTTTGTCATTTCTAAACGAACGGCAAGATATCCTAAAGTGTCTTTTAAAACAGGAAATTCTGCCAAATCATTCAATATAATAGTTACCAATTCTGGACTTAATTTTTGCATAAAAAAGTCTTTCAGGAAACTTTCCTGATTTTTGGTAATTTGATCTTCGTTTATAATAAAAATATTCTCTGTTTCAAGTTCAGCTTCAATATTTCCTAGAATACGTAAACTTTCTGATTGCTGCTGAATTACAATTTCGGTAATATCTTTAATTAATTGATGTGCCGAAACTCCACCTAAGTATTTTTCGCCAGAAATTCCAGAGAGACTTAATCTTCTAATTGCGGCATAACGAACTCTAAAAAATTCATCTAAATTGTTTGAAAAAATTCCAACAAAACGCAGTCTGTCTAAAAGCGGAACCGTATTATCACCCGCTTCCTGAAGTACTCTTGCGTTAAACGCTAACCAGCTTTTTTCTCTATCGATATATTTTTGTTCGTACACTATATTTATTTTAAATCTTTGGGGAAAATTGTTTTATGGGTTTTGCCTTTATTTATAGTATCCCAGCTTTCTGAATCAAACTGTAAAGATACAAAGCCTGAGGTTGGGACATTTTCTATAAAAACATCCCCAAATTTATTAACAAAATTTGTAATAGCCTCGTTATGTCCAAAAAGAATAACGCTTTCGAAACTATTATCACATGATTTAATAACCTTTTCGAGTTGTTTATCATCAAAAGTATAAAGGTCGTCTTTATAAACAATACTTTCTATAGGATATGAAATGTTTTGTGCAAAAATTAAAGCCGTTTCTGAAGCTCGTGCCGCAGTACTGCTCCAAATAATATATGTTTTTGGAAGATATTTCGAAATAATAGCAGAAACATCATGCGCATCTATAATTCCTCTCTTCATCAGTGGCCGATCAAAATCTTTTAGAGGAGCTTCCCAACTTGATTTAGCATGACGTATTAAAATTAAATTTTTCATAAGCCGAAGATTTGAAACCTCAAAAAGAGGTCATTATTTTTTTTAAGTTCTAATTTACAAAAGATATTTTAAACCTTCTCAATTTTTTATTAGTGTTAACATTTTAAGTAAATTTTAACAAGAATAATTAATTCCACGACTTTTAAAACTTACAAAAGCGTCTTTAGAATTTTATCTTAAAAAATGTACTTCACCTATTAAACAATACAGTTCGTCGATATTTTGCAAATCAGTAAAACTTTAACTAAATAATTGATTATTAATCATTTACACTGAGTTTAAAAAATGATTTTAAGCCAAAAAGAGAAAAAAACTCCCTATTAAATTTACCAATATTTGGCAAAAAAAATATTTTTTTCATGCCTTTTTTGATAAAAAAAGAGCACTTAAACGAGTTTTTAGGTTAGTTACAGAGAAAAAAAAACAAATCCAAAAACTCTACTATAATTTTGATTGTGTTAACATTTTACAAAAACCACAAAAACAAAATCCTAATATATGAGAACTAAATCTACTCTACAAAAAGTGGGAAAATTGATTGAATGTTGTAAGTATATTTTTCCCTTTCAAAAAAGAACTCAGAACGGAGATGTTCCTAAAATTAATTTAAAATTTATTTTTATAATGATTTTAGGTATCGTGTTCTATTCTTCGACTGTCTCCGCACAGGAACTTCCCGTGCGAATTGGGAATACCCTGTCTACAAACAAGGCCGCATCAAAAACCACTGCAAAAACTGCTGCCATTAGTGCATTAGCCGCTGCTGGTTCAATAGATGTTGCCAATGCAGCAGCAGGTTATAATGGCTATACTGCCGATCAATTAGTTCGAAATGTTTTGACCTCAGGCTGTTTAACCATTAGTAATGTTCGCTTTGGTTATTACAAAAAGAACAACAACAATAGCTGGACCTGGAATAATCATTCTTGGTCAAATACTGCTGGAGATCGCCAGTTAGGGTATTACAGTAAGGCAACCTCGACATTTCCTATTGATGAAGGTATTCTTTTATCTACAGGAAAAATAAGCTCTGCAATGGGACCTAATACCTATACCAACAAAACAGATGAAATGGTAAATGATGCCAGCGATCCCGATTTAACTGCAATTTCTGGTAAAACAATGCATGATGCATCAATATTAGAATTTGACTTTGTTCCTGATGGAAATTTAGTCGAATTTAAATTTGTTTTTGCATCAGAAGAGTACTTGGAATATGTTCATACTAACTACAATGACGCTTTTGGATTCTTTTTAAGTGGATTTGGAATAACTGGTCCTTATACCAACAATGCTATAAATCTTGCTCAATTGCCAAATGGCGATGCGGTTACGATCAATAACATTCACTCAGCAGGATCAAATGTAGACAACGTTTCATTTCCAGATCATAATGTCGCTTATTATGTAAATAACCCGTCAGGTTCTGCCACTATGGAATTTGATGGATCAACAGTAGTTTTAACAGCAACTTATGCTGTTACAGCAGGAAAAAACTACAAAATAAAAATGGCAATTGCTGATGCCTATGATCAAAAATGGGATGCAGGAGTATTTTTAAAAGCCAAAAGTTTTGCAACAAATACATTAGTTATCACTAATCCGGCGCCAGTTTGCGTTAACGGAACCGCTAATCTTACCTTGCCGGCAATTACTGCAGGAAGTACTGCTGGTTTGACTTATACATATTGGACAGACTCTGCTGCAACTATTCCTTATAACACACCAACAGCAGCTCCCGTTGGAACTTATTATATCAAAGGAACTAATACCCAATCGGGATGCTCTGACATTAAACCTGTGGTTGTGAGTCAAACCAATATCGTTATTACTGAAACTACAGCATCTCACGTCGATGTTAAATGTAAAGGAGCTGCGACTGGAGCTGCGACTGTAACAGCTTCTGGCGGAACAGGTCCTTATACTTATTCTTGGAACACAACACCTGTTCAAACTAGTGCAACAGCAACAAACCTAGCCGCAGGCACCTATACCGTAACTGTAACCGATTCAAAAGGATGCAGTAATACTAAACAAATAACTATTGTACAACCAACTCAAGGTATTACTATCACAGTATCTTCTAAAACGGATGTAAAATGTTTCGGACAATTAACTGGAGCCATTGATCTGACTGTAGCGGGAGGAACTGGAGCTTATACTTATTCTTGGAAAAAAGGAGGAATTGCTATTGCTAATACAA
>NZ_NRQV01000026.1:0-56414 GCF_004119505.1 Flavobacterium sp. YO64
AGTTATTGATTTTTTTTGGATTAAAATCTAAATTTAACACCAAGACCAACATCAAATCCGAAGTTGTCATCATCGTAATATCCAGAACCAATTTCAGGTCTAGCATCTAATGATAATGTAATTGGCACTTCGCTAAATCTATATTCTATACCAATATCTCCAGCTGCAAAAACATAAGTTCCGCTGTCGTTATATTTGTAGTTGTTATTGTAATAATCGTGATCCCATGCAGCTAAACCACCACCAACACCGGCATACCAGTTAAAACCGCCATCAATATTCCAAACCCATTGGTATAAAGCAACACCTTTAATGGCGTCAACATCACTGCTGTTTCTCCATCCTAAATCAAATTCAAGTCTGTTTTTTTGATTTAATCCCAGTTGGTAAGATACTTCACCTCCAAAACCGTTATTGTCGCCTAAACGTATACCAAGAGCGTTTTTTGAAATTTCTTGTGATTGAGCCGTAAATGCTAATCCTAATAGCATAATGGCAGATAGAATAATCTTTTTCATAAAATGGTTAAATTAATTTTTTTCAAATGTATAGTTCTCCTAATTCAAGAACGTATAAGATTTTTGGAAATTGTTATATAATTCACATTTCGCACCATTTGAAACGTTGTAGATTAACCTAAAAGTAGTGGTTTGCTATATGTTTACTATTTAAGAATTATTGATGAGATTAGCTGAGAGGTAATAATGTCTTCCATTTCAAAAAGATTTTCTTCTTCTGAAAAATTACTTTCTGTATAAGAATATAATTTCCAGCGTTTTTTATGATATTCTAATGCTGTCAAGTTTTCGATCCAGTCACCGGAGTTTAAATATAATGTTGATCCGTGTTTGTTTTCTTTTGTAACTATTTTGGGCTCGTGAATATGTCCGCAGATTACATAATCGTAATTTTTTTCAATAGCCAAATCAGTTGCAGTGGTCTCAAAATCTGAAATGAATTTAACGGCTTTTTTTACACTGGCTTTTATTTTTTTTGAAAAGGAATAAGGTTCTCTGCCTAGTTTTGCCAAACACCAATTAGCAAAACGATTACTCAAAATTAAATAATCATATCCTAAACCGCCTAGTTTTGCAATCCATTTTGAATGTTGTACGGAAGCATCAAATACATCTCCGTGAAAAATCCAAGCTTTTTTATCATCTAATTCTAAAACTAATTTATCAACCAAGCTAAAATTTCCTAGATTCATGTCGCTGAATTTTCGAAGAATTTCATCGTGATTTCCAGTAATATAATAGACTTTTGTTCCTTTAGAAGCCATTCCTATTATACGTTGTATAACTCTTAAATGCGATTTAGGAAAGTAAGATTTTCGAAACTGCCAAGCATCAATTATATCTCCGTTAAGTATTAAAGTTTTAGGTTTAATGCTTGATAAATAGTTGTTTAATTCTTTGGCGTGACTTCCGTAAGTTCCTAAGTGGACATCTGAGATAATGACCAATTCAACATTTCTTTTTTTCAATTTTTATTAATTTGAAGTTTAGCAAATAAAAGAATCTCTTCGTAAAATGGTTTTATCAAAAGGTTACTAATTTGGCTGCAGTTTTAATAAATTGTGATTTTTATTTGTTTGATCTTTAATTAACAATAACAATTTTAAATTTTTTAATTTAATTCATAAAACTTACATTTGCTCAAAACAAATAACAATGGCAGGAAATAGCTACGGCACCCTATATAAAGTTACAACATTTGGAGAATCTCATGGTGAAGCTTTAGGCGGAATTATAGACGGTTGTCCATCAGGAATTGAACTTGATTTAGAAGCAATTGAAGTTGAAATGTCTCGCAGAAAACCAGGACAGTCAGCAATTGTTACGCAACGTAAAGAACCAGACGCAGTTCAGTTTTTATCTGGAATTTTTGAAGGTAAAACTACAGGAACTCCAATAGGTTTTATTATTCCAAATACCAACCAAAAGTCAGACGACTATTCGCATATAAAAGATAATTACAGACCAAGTCACGCTGATTATGTGTATGATCAAAAATACGGTTTTCGCGATTATCGCGGAGGCGGAAGAAGTTCAGCACGTGAAACAGCAAGCAGAGTTGTAGCAGGAGCAATTGCAAAACAAATGCTGCCTGAAATTAAAATTAATGCTTACGTATCTTCTGTTGGGCCTATTCATTTAGATACACCTTATCAGGATTTAGATTTTACTAAAATCGAAAGCAATCCAGTTCGCTGTCCAGACGAAAAGTCAGCAGCAATTATGGAAGAGTATATTCGTGATATTCGCAAACAAGGCGATACCGTTGGAGGTGTTGTGTCTTGCGTAATTCAAAATGTTCCAGTTGGTTTAGGAGAGCCGGTATTTGATAAATTACATGCTGAATTAGGGAAAGCGATGCTTTCTATAAATGCAGTTAAAGGTTTTGAATACGGAAGTGGATTTTCTGGATCTGAAATGAAAGGAAGCGAACATAACGATTTGTATAATCCTGATGGAACTACAAAAACAAATCTTTCAGGTGGAATTCAAGGTGGAATTAGTAACGGAATGGATATCTATTTTAGAGTTGCTTTTAAACCGGTTGCTACCATTATGCAAACTCAAGATTCACTTGATAATAAAGGAAATATAACGCCAATGACCGGAAAAGGACGTCATGATCCGTGCGTTGTACCTCGTGCGGTGCCAATTGTTGAAGCAATGGCCGCAATTGTTTTGGCTGATTTTTATTTAATCAACAAAACATATTAATAAAAATTAAGACAGTGAGGGTCTTATATTTTAATAATTAAAAAACAAATTAATGCAAGTTACAGAAACCAAAAAAAAATCATTTCTTTCAGGACTAACTGGGCAAATTTTAATTGCTATGGTTCTTGGAGCAGCTCTAGGAATTACTTTACACCATTATATTTCGCCAGAAGCTGCGTTGTCTTTCAGCAACAAAATAAAAATGCTGGCAACTATTTTTATTCGTTTGGTGCAAATGATTATTTCGCCTTTAGTTTTTACAACTTTAGTGGTTGGAATCGCAAAATTAGGTGATATTAAAACGGTTGGAAGAGTTGGAGGAAAAGCACTTGGTTGGTTTTTTACAGCTTCATTTATTTCTTTATTAATTGGACTATTTTATGTTAATATTTTAGAGCCTGGAGTTGGAATCAATTTAGGGCATGTTGATATGGCATCGGCAACAGAGGTAACAGGGAAAACTCAAAATTTATCTTTCGAGAATTTTGTTGAGCATATTGTTCCTAAGAGTATTTTTGAAGCAATGGCTACCAATGAAATTTTGCAAATCGTTGTATTTTCAATCTTTTTCGGATTAGCTGCTGCATCATTAGGAAATACGGTGAAGCCTGTAATTGGAGCTTTAGATAAAATGTCACACATCGTTTTAAAAATGGTGAATTATGTAATGAACTTTGCTCCAATTGGTGTATTTGGTGCTATTGCAGGTGTATTTGCAATTAGAGATGCCGAAGAGTTGATTATAACATACTTTAAATTCTTTGGGTCTTTCTTACTTGGAATTGGTACATTATGGGTTGTTTTAATAGCTGTAGGTTATATTTTTCTAAAAGGAAGAATGACAGAGTTGTTAAGACGTATTGTAGGGCCTTTGGCGATTGCTTTTGGAACTACAAGCAGTGAAGCTGTTTTTCCTAAATTAACTGAAGAATTAGAAAGTTTTGGTGTAAAAGATAGAATTGTATCATTTATGCTGCCTCTTGGTTATTCATTTAATCTAGACGGAAGTATGATGTATATGACTTTTGCGAGTATTTTTATTGCTCAATTTTATAAAGTTGATTTAGATTTAGGAACTCAAATGGTAATGCTTTTAGTATTAATGTTAACCAGTAAAGGAATTGCAGGTGTGCCCAGAGCTAGTTTAGTTGTTGTTGCTGCAACTTGCGGAATGTTTAAAATTCCTGTAGAAGGTATTGCCTTGATTTTACCTATTGATCACTTTTGCGATATGTTTAGAAGTGCAACAAACGTTTTAGGTAATGCATTAGCTACTTCGGTTGTTGGACAATGGGAAGGTAATGAAGAAACAGAGGTTGTATCTGAAAGTTAAAAAAAGATACTTTTTTCAATAGAAAAATGTGTTTTTATATGTAAAAAAAGAGCTGTATTTTTTAATTGAAATACAGCTCTTTTTTAAATTTTTAAATGTATATTTGATAAAATTAGCCGATTAATGCCCCGAAAACGGATTTTTTTATTTTTTCTTCTATTTCTGAATTGTTTTGTCAATTCAGCAATCGGGCAAACTGAACCCATATCAGAGGCAAAGATCGATAAACTTATAAAAAAAGCATTAGCTGATTTTAGAGAGTCAAACTTCGAAAAATCATTAATTACTTCCAGAGCTGCACTAAATGCTGCAACTGATTCTAAGAATCCGACCTTAATTTCTCGTTCGTACAATATTATTGCTGCAAACTATAATGAGTTATTAGAAGTTGACAAGGCAATCTTCTTTTACAACAAAAGTTTGTATTATGCCAATAAAACAAAAAACGATTCTATTAAATACAATCTTTATAATAATCTAGGAAATATGTACTGTTTTGAAAAAAAACAGTTCGAGAAAGGAATCCAATATTATAAAAAATCGATTGTTTATGGTTTAAAAATTAAAGATTTAAGTCAGGTTTATTTTAGTAATGTAAATATTGTCTGGGCCTATTTTGATATTAAGAAATATGAGGAAGGTTATCCGTATCTAAAATATGTAAATGAGAATAAGGAAAAGTACGGAGATGAATTGACAGAAATTGTTGTGAATATGTTTAATGGTATTTATCACAATTTTCGTAATGAGGACAACTTGGCAGATGCCTTTTTTACAAAAGCAATAAAAGCAGGGAAGGATAATACTCAAAAGTCTGATTTAGCGTTTGCTCATTTAGAATATTCAAGATTTTTAACTAAAAAAAACAGACTGAAAGAAGCTTATGAAAATCTTTCTATGTATACCAAGCTTACAGATGAGTTGTACAATGATGAAAAAATAAAGAAAGCTACCGTTGCCGGTTTTAATCTTGAATTAGACGAATATAAAAGACAGATTGATAAAGTTGAGAACGAAAAAATAGAACAATATCACAGTCTTAAAAAATCAAAAATTATTGTTATTCTGTTTATTTTGATTTCTTTGATTTTGCTATTTCTGATTATTACTTTAATTAAAAATATCAGTCTTAAGAAAAAACACAATTTAGAGCTTTTAAAAGCAAAAGAAATTGCTGAGGAAGCCTCGCTATTGAAAACTCAATTTATTTCGACTATAAGCCACGAATTACGTACACCTCTTTATGGTGTGGTTGGTATAACGAATATGCTGCTCGATGAACATAAGGAATTATCACGAAGTGAGCATTTAAGTGCCTTGAAATTCTCTGCCAGATATTTATTATCGCTTGTCAATGATATTCTTCAAATCAATAAAATAGAAGAAAATAAGGTGGTGCTTGAGAACTTAACATTTAATATTTCTGATGAGATAACTGTAATCAAGAATTCCCTTTCTTTTTTATCTCAAAAAAATAATAATAAAATAAATATAGATATAGACGAAAAGATTCCAGAGTATTTAATTGGAGATAAACTTCGTTTGGCTCAAATTTTAATGAACTTAGTTAGTAATGCTTTAAAATTTACTAAAAATGGTGAAGTCGATATTGTAGTTAAACTTGACCGAATCGAAGGGAAGTTTTACTTTTTAGATTTTCTAATTAAAGACAATGGAGTAGGTATAGCTGCTGTTGATCAAAATAAAATTTTTGAAAAATTTGTTCAAGTGGGAAGAAAAGATGAAGATTATCAAGGAACCGGTCTGGGGCTTAGTATAGTAAAAAGACTATTGGGGTTATTTGGAAGTACAATTAGTGTAGAAAGTGATCTAGGTAAGGGAACGGCTTTCTCTTTTAAAGTTCCATTTGAGCATGATCCTCAGAAAACTAAAAAGATTATAGAAGAGATTGAAGTTGATTTAACGTCCAATGAAATCTATAAAATTTTAATTGTTGAAGACAATTTGATTAATCAGTTGGTAACGAAGAAGATTATCGAGAAAAATAACTATATCTGTTCTGTTGTAGACGATGGATTTGGAGCTTTAAAGATATTAGAAACTGAAGAGTTTGATCTTATTTTAATGGATATTAATATGCCTTTAATGAATGGATTTGAAACCACAAAAAGAATTCGTCTTTTAGGGATAAAAACACCAATAGTTGCGTTGACTGCTTTTGATAAAGATGAAATAACAGATGAAGCAATTTCATCAGGAATAAATGATATTATTGTGAAACCGTTTGAACCTGTTAAGCTGTTTAAGATTTTAAACTATTTAATAAATGAAGCAAAAAACGCTGGTTAATACCAGCGTTTTTTATTTTGTTTAGAAGCATTTGATTTTCTCGATTTATGAGCTCCGCCGCTTCGGTTTGAATTTTTAGGTTTTTCTCCTGCTTCAGGACTTCCTTCGTGCCAAGGGTAAGGATGGTCTGTAATAGTTTGAACATCTACCTTTATTAATTTCTGGATATCTTTCCAGTATGGATGTTCGTCCTTTCCGCAAAATGAAATTGCAATACCGCCATTTCCTGCACGCCCGGTACGTCCAATTCGGTGTACGTAAGTTTCAGGAATATTTGGCAGATCAAAATTGATAACATAAGGAAGTTGTTCAATGTCAATTCCTCTTGCAGCGATATCAGTAGCTACAAGTACGCCAACTTCTTTGTTTTTAAAAGCATCTAAAACACGTTGTCTTGCATTTTGAGATTTATCTCCGTGAATTGCTTCAGCAGGAATGTCTTTTTTTCTAAGTGCCTTAACAACATTATCTGCTCCGTGTTTTGTTCTAGAAAAAACAAGGACATTCGATAAGTTTTCGTTTTTTATCAAATGATATAATAAGTTTCTTTTTTCTGTTTTATCAACAAAATAAATACGCTGTTCTACATTTTCGGCAGTTGAAGAAACTGGAGAAACTTCTACTTTTTCAGGATCTTGTAAAAACATTTCAGCCAGTTCCCGAATTGCTAAAGGCATTGTAGCAGAGAAAAGTAAAGTTTGTCTGTTTTTTGGAGTCAGTTTTACAATCTTCTTTACATCATTTATAAAACCCATATCAAGCATTTGATCCGCTTCATCAAGAACTAGAGTATGCAAATGATTAAAATCTAGAAAACCTTGTTTATGTAAATCAAGCAAGCGGCCTGGAGTGGCTACTAAAATATCTACACCATTTTTTAAAGCTTCAACCTGCGGGTTTTGTGAAACACCGCCAAAAATAGTCAGCTGAGTTAGGTTTGTATATTTAGCATAAGTGTCAAAACTTTGACCAATTTGTACTGCTAATTCACGAGTAGGAGTAACTACAAGAGCGCGAATTTGTTTGGCCTTTTTTGAAGAACCTACAATTCGGTGTAATTGATGTATGATAGGAATTGCAAATGCTGCAGTTTTTCCCGTACCTGTTTGCGCGCAGCCAATTAAATCTCGCCCAGCTAAAACAATCGGAATTGATTTTTCCTGAATTGGGGTAGGATTTAAGTAGCCTTCTTCAAATACGGCTTTTTGTATACTTTTTGAAAGTGATAAATCTTCGAATAACATATCTTAGTAATTAAGATTTTAGTTTTAAGTACTAAAATCTGTGCAAAGATAGGTTTATTCGGTCAATCGTTTATTTGATTCTTGTATTATTTGGGAAATGTGTGGTTTTAAAGTAGTTGTTCTTCATTGAGATTTTTCTTTTTCGTTATTAGCTTTTACAAAATCGGTAACTAAATAACCAATTAATTTTCCAATTAAATTGTTGTTTGGAGAGTCAGCTAAATCTGGTGCGCCTTCGCAAATATGTAGATATGCTGCGTTTTTATGCTGTCCGAAAAAAGAAATAAATTGTCTGAGTTCTTCAACCGAAAACCCGCTTATTGTCATTGCGCTGCTGGCAATGTTAGGAATTGCATCTAAGTCAATTTCAATTCCAAATGAATCGGTTTTGATAAATTCGAGTGCAAGAGCCATTTCTTTGTCAAAGTCTTTTTCTTTACGAATATTGACGCTGTCATAAGTATTATAGCGAACGCGGTCTTCAAGTTTTTTGATAATGTCTAAAACACTTTTTGAAGTATAATTTTCATGCAATCCAAAAATGAAATATTTTTTTAAGAAACCTTCTTCGTAAGCGTATGAGAAACCATTTCCACTATGACGGCCTTCTAGAATTCTAAAATCTGAATGGGCATCAAAATTTATGGCGTTAATAGGTTTTCCTTTGGCTAAAGCCGAACCTTTAATGTTTCCGTAGGCATTATTATGACCGCCGCCAATGATAATTGGAGTTTTTCCAGCTTTAATTATGGTAAAAATAATATGCGAAACCTCTTTGTCAATTTTTTCAACTAATTGACTTAGTTTAGATCGGTCGTCAATGTCGTTAAAGTCGAGCTTTTCAACATTGCGCATTTCTTCGGCAACATTTAGCTGTCCTAAAACTATAATCTGGCTGCCTTTGCAAAATCGATTATGCTGAATATTGGCAATACTTTTTATAGCGCTATCCCAAGCAGAAGCAGCTCCAGGTCTACCGTAGTTAGCACGCACGCCTATATCTTCTGGGATTCCCAAAAGAACATATTTTGCTTCACTTTCTTGTAAAAATTTGATTTTATCAGCTCCCTTAGGAATGACAATCATTTTTTCTCCAAATTTTATTTCGCCGCTTCGATGATTTGTGACTTTTGCCAAATCATTGACTGTAAAAGGAATTAGTTTTTCCATTAAAAAAAAATATTTTCCAAAAATAATATAATTGCGTCAACTTACGTTATTACGATATATTAATTCTTAAATTTGTTTTTAAAGAAAATTATTCAATATGGAAAACCCAAAGAACAACAATTCAAGTCTAAAGGCGATAATCGCAGTTTTAGCAGTCCTACTAATTGGTAGCTTAGTGTATATTTTTAAACTTTCTTCTGATACTGAAGTGGTTAAAACTGAACTTACAACAACGATGACAGAGAAAGAATCTGTTATGAAAGATTTGCAAGAGTTAAAAGCGACTTATGATGCTGCAATTGCAGAGAATACTTCAATGTCTGATGAATTAATTCAAGAAAGAGATAAAGTAGTGGCTTTAATGGATGATTTGAACAAATCTAAAGGTGATGTTTCTAAATTCAGATCTCAAGTTCAAGCAATGCAAGGTAAAATGAAAACTTTAGTTGCTGAAAACGATGAGTTGAAAAAACAAAATGGTGTTTTAACTACTCAAAGAGATAGTACTATTGTAGTATTGGGAGAATCTAAAAAGTATAACGAGGTACTAGTTGGTCAAAATGAAGAATTGGCTAAAACTGTAGAGAGAGGTTCTAAATTATCAGTTTTAAATACTAAAACTGCAGCTTACAAATTGAAAAGCTCAGGAAAACAAGTTGAAACTGATAAAGCAAGCCGTGCTGATGTTTTGAAAGTAAGCTTTACAATTGCTGAAAATCAAATCGCTAAGTCTGGTGATAAAACGTATTATGTTCAAGTGATTGATTCTAAAAATAACGTTTTAGGAGATAAGAAAACTGAAAGTTTTGGTGATAAATCATTAACATACAGCTTTAAAACTACTGTTCAATATGAGAACAAAAGTGTAAATGTTACTGAAGATTTACCAGGTAAAGATTTTGCGAAAGGAACTTACTTTATCAATGTTTTTGATAATGATGAGTTGGTTTCTAAAACAAGTTTCAGTTTAAGATAATACCACGTCGCTTAAGTAATAATACCACTAAAATATTAAAGGTCTGTGATTTTTTTACAGACCTTTTTTTATTGATAGAACTATTTGAAAATATAGTTATTATATAATTTTTCCTTCTATAAAAACACTTTCAATTAAATTACTGCCAAATGCATAAGGTATTTGATAATAAGAAGAAATTGGTTTCGTCAGGATAAGATTGGCCTTTTTTCCTTTTGTGATACTTCCATGTGTTTCAGAAAGTCCCATTGCATAAGCTCCGTTAATTGTAGCTGCGTTTATAGCTTCTTCGGGAGTCATTTTCATCTTTATACAAGCCGTTGCTACAACAAAATTCATATTTCCTGATGGAGTAGAACCTGGGTTGAAATCTGTTGCTAATGCAAGCGGTAAACCAGCTTTGATCATTTCGCGGGCTGGAGTATAAGGAATACTTAAAAAGTAAGAACATGATGGCAAAGCAACCGGCATCGTTTCTGTATCTTTTAAAGTTTCAATATCTTCTGGGTTCATAATTTCAAGATGATCTACAGAAAGCGCCTTAAATTTAACGCCAGCCTGTATTCCGCCAATAGAATTGAATTGGTTTACGTGTATTTTTGGTATTAAGCCTGATTCTATTCCTGCATTCATTATTTTTTCGGTTTCTTCAACAGAAAAATAACCGCTTTCGCAGAAAATATCAATATAATCAGCAAGCTTATTTTGAGCAATTTCAGGAATCATTTGAGTTATGATTTCTTCGATATAACCAGACTTGTTTTCTTTGTAGTGCGTTGGAAAAGCATGAGCTCCCAGAAATGTAGCTTTTATTGAAATAGGATAATTTTCGGCTAGTTTTTTAATTACGCGAAGCATTTTTAATTCGCCTTCAATCGTAAGTCCGTAACCTGATTTTATTTCAACAGCGCCGGTTCCTAGGTGCATTACTTCTTCAAGACGAAGTTTAGATTGTTCGTAAATATCTTCTTCTGAGGTTTCATTTAGTTTTTTAGCCGAATTTAATATTCCGCCTCCGCGATTAGCAATTTCTTCATAAGTAAATCCGTTAATACGATCAACAAATTCCTGTTCGCGATTGCCAGCATAAACAATATGAGTGTGGCTGTCACACCAAGATGGCAGAACAGCACGTCCTGTGGCATCGATAACTTCATCTGCATTAATTTCAGGAAGATTTTGCATCAATCCAAAATCAGCAATTAGATTGTCTTTTATTACTAAAAATGCATTTTTAAGGGTTGGAAGTATTGCCATTTCAGCTCCCGAAACTTTTGATGTTGAAGTTTCACGAACTTGAAGCAGTTCTTGTATGTTGGTAATTAAAGTAATCATTATTTTATGAGATAGGTTTAAAAACACAAATTTCACAAATTATCACGTAATATTATGTGAAACTTGTGAAATTCGTAAAATTATTTGTGTGCGATTTATTCTGAAACAGTTATTTCAAACATTTTTTCCCAGTATTTTCCTGTAACAAATATGGTTTTGGTTTGTGGGTTGTAAGCGATTCCGTTTAATACTTCGGCTTCTGGATGTTTGATGAATTTACGTAAACCAGAAAGGTTTAAAATGCCTTCAACAGCTCCAGAAGTTGGATTTATAACTGCAATAGCATCTTTTTGCCAAACATTTGCATAGATCTTTCCGTTAATGTATTCCAATTCGTTAAGAACTTTAATTTTTGAAGTTCCTGAATATACATTGATGTAATCAATAAGTTTTTGAGTTTCAGGATCCATCTTCCAGATTTTTTCAGTTCCGTCTGAACGATAAATGTATTTTCCGTCATTTGTCATTCCCCAGCCTTCAATTTCTTTGTCGTAGGTAAATGTTTTTTCAAGTTTTAATGTTTTAGCATCATAAATAAAGCCTGTTTTTTCCTGCCAGCTTAATTGGAAAACTTTTCCATTAATAAAAGTAATTCCTTCACCAAAATATTCTTTCGGAAGATCTACTTGTTTAATCACTTTTCCAGTTTTATAATCTACAGATCTAAAATAAGAATCTCCTTTTTGACCTGTACTTTCATATAAAACGCCATCATAAAACTCTAAACCTTCTGTAAAAGCTTTGGTGTCGTGCGGATAGGTGTTTACAACTGTATAATTCAATAATTTTGGTTCAACACTTGAAACTAATTCAATTCTTTTAGTCGCATCAGATGAATTTCCTCCAAAATAAACAGTTGCTTTTAGATATTGATAGCCTAATCTTTGATCTTTTAGTTCAAATTTAAATTTTTCATTTCCTTTTTTACTTCCTACTTTTTTATCGTTAACGAAGTATGCAACACTGTCGATTTCTTTCGAATTTGGGTTCGAAATTCCGATTGAAACAGCTTCTTGAGGAAGAAAATGGGCAGGAAAAGCAGAATCGTCAATATTAAATAAAGAATTTTCACCTTTATTTTTATCTCCGCATCCAATTAATGTGGTTCCTAATAAAATGACAGCTAGGAAGTTATATTTTTTCATAGTTTAAAATTTGAATAAGCCAATATACAACGATATTTTTATAGCAGCAAAGCTCTTGCAAAAATATAAAAAGATTGTATATTTGCACCGGCAAGTCCTACACGACCAGCTCCTGCAGACTCCCCCAGGATGGGAACATAGCAAGGGTACGTGGTTGAGCGGTGCGATGTAGGTCGCTTGCCATTTTTTTTCTTTTTTTTATTGTCCCGAAGTTTCGGGATTTTTTTTTAGAATTAATGTAAAAGTAGTCTTCCTTCGGGAGGATTTTTTTATTTTTGGTCCTTAGTGAAGTTTGAAGTTAAGCGTTAGAGATGAAAATTTTTGTCTTTTTTTTGTAAAACTTAGAACTCAGACCTCACAATTCATAACTCATAACTCAATAAATGAATAAAGTTGTTTTAATTACTGGCGCATCCTCCGGGATCGGAAAATCGATTGGTGAATTTTTGCATAAAAAAGGATTCGTTGTATATGGAACCAGCAGAAATCCTGAAAAAGTATTGAATTCTATTTTTCCGTTAGTGGCTCTGGATGTTCGAAATGCTGAATCAATTAAACTGGCGGTAAATAAAATTATTGCAGCTTCCGGGAGATTGGATATTGTAATTAATAATGCTGGAGTTGGAATTACAGGACCTTTGGAAGAAATTCCGATGGAAGAAATTAAAAACAATTTTGAAACCAATTTCTTTGGGCCAATTGAGGTAATGAAATCTGTATTGCCGCAAATGCGTGAGCAAAAATCTGGTTTAATTATTAATATTACTTCAATTGCAGGTTATATGGGACTGCCTTACAGAAGTGTTTATTCGGCTTCAAAAGGAGCTTTAGAATTGATTACAGAGGCTTTGAGAATGGAAGTGAAGCAATTTGGGATTGAAATTACAAATGTTGCTCCTGGTGATTTTGCAACAAATATTGCATCAGGACGTTATCATGCGCCGGTTATTCAAGGTTCTGCTTATGAAAAAGTGTATGGAGAAACGTTAGCAACAATGGATGAGCATGTTGATGCGGGAAGTAATCCAAATGAAATGGCTGAAGCTATTTTTAAAATTATTCAACAAGATAAACCAAAAGTTCATTACAAAGTTGGCGCTTTCATGCAAAAGTTTTCGATTGTATTGAAACGTGCATTGCCAGATAAGGTTTATGAAAAAATGCTGATGAATCATTATAATTTGTAAATGAAAATTAGTTGATTATTTCACGGATATGGCTTTAAACTGATTTTGTTTTTTTGAAATTACTATTGTTATTGCTAATGATTTTGTAATTTTGCACCGATTTTTTAAACACACAATTAAATATAAATAGATTATGAAATTTTTTATCGATACTGCTAATTTAGCTCAGATTAAAGAAGCACAAGCTTTAGGCGTTTTAGATGGTGTAACAACTAATCCGTCTTTGATGGCTAAAGAAGGAATTACTGGAAAGAACAATATCTTGAAGCATTATGTTGACATTTGCAATCTTGTAGAAGGTGATGTAAGTGCAGAAGTAAATGCATTGGATTTTGAAGGAATGGTAAAAGAAGGTGAGGAATTAGCTGAATTACATGATCAAATCGTTGTAAAATTGCCTATGACCAAGGAAGGTGTAATGGCTGCAAAATATTTTTCTGATAAAGGAATTAAAACAAACGTAACTCTTGTGTTTTCTGCAGGACAAGCATTATTGGCTGCAAAAGCTGGTGCAACTTATGTTTCTCCTTTTATTGGTCGTTTAGATGATGTTTCTACAGACGGTTTGAATTTAATTCAAGAAATTAGAGAGATTTATGATAACTATGGTTATGAAACTCAAATTTTAGCAGCTTCTGTACGTCATACAATGCATATTGTAAACTGTGCAAAAATTGGTGCTGATGTAATGACGGGACCGCTTTCTGCAATTTACGGATTATTGAAACACCCATTAACTGATATCGGTTTAGCACAATTTGTAGCTGACTTCGAGAAGGGAAATAAGTAATTATTAGATACTTGTAAAATTAAAAACGTCTTTTTTCTAACGAGAAAAGACGTTTTTTTTTACTTTTATAGTAACCTAAAAACAAATTATTTATGAAAATTATACTATTCTTAATGTCATTTTTTGTTGCGAGTTTATCTATAAATGCACAAGCGGCAAAGATTCTTACAAGTGTTAATGAAGCTGGAGATGTAGCTACTTATGAGCTGGACTGCAGTGCTAAATTTCAGGTATTGGCTAAAGGTTTGCGTTATAATATTACCCGACATGAATTTAAGGGACCTGAGTTGAAAAACTCATACCGATTGATGTTGGTTATGGATGGATTTTACTCTAAAACACTCAATAAAACAATGACAATATCGGCAGTATTAAGTGATGGAACAATTATCGAAGCTAAAAAGATTATTGAAGACGACGGTTTTTTTGATGGTGCCTGCACATTAAAAATCAAGGACCCTCAGGCTCTTTTAGCGGCCAATATAGACAAAGTTATTGTTCACGCTGATAAAGATGTTGTGTATAACTTAAATGAGCAAAATAAGGCTATTTTTAAAAAGAATTTGAGTAATATTATAAATGCTAAGTAATGTAATGAGGTTCAAAGAAGCAAAGTCGTAAAGGTTCAGAGGTTGTTTTGAATTGTTTTTTGATACTGCTTGAATTTAGTTTTATGTTATTGGCAGAGTGTATAAAAAAAGTCCCATTTTATGAAAAATGGGACTTTTTTATTGTAATTATATTTTAATTAGTGACCGCCTCCTTCACTTTGAACGTGGCTGATTCCTTGTTTTTTTAATATTTTAGGGCAGTAGAAGCCATAGAATCCTAAATAAGCAAAACCTAAAAGAGGTACAATATAAGAGAAATGTGTCCATGTAATACCAAAGATTCCTTCTGGTCGTGTAAGGTCAAAATCGCAGATACTTCCTTGTACTAAAGGAATAATTCCTCCTCCAAGAATCATCATGATTAAGAATGAAGATGCTTTTCCAGTGTTTTTTCCTAAACCAGCGATTGCTAAATCGAAGATTGAAGGCCACATAATTGACAAGAATAATCCACCAGAGATAAAGAAAAATTTAGCAATTTCCGGGCTTGGACAAACTAATCCTGCAAGCATCATTAATAAACCAGAGATTCCGAAAAGCATTAGTGTTTTTCCAGCATTTTTTCCTCCTATAAAACTTACTCCAATAAATACTAAAATCCAGATTGGGTAGATGTAGAATGAAGAAACATCGTGTGCTGCAAAAATATTAGCTCCAATAATTACTCCAAATGCAACAGCAGGAACAATGAATTTTAATGCTGTATTTACTAAGTTTGAAGTATTGAAAACGTTAACACCGCCATTCCAACGGCCAATCATTAAACTTCCCCAGTATAGAGCGATAAATGGTGCGATTGCATCTTCTAATACATTACCAAATTCGGCAGTATGAAGTAAAGCAGGCAGGTTGCTGATAATTGTAACTTCGGTTCCAACATAAATAAAAATTCCTAACATTCCTAGGTATAGTTGTGGATAATCAAGGATGTTGAATTTTTCGTGTGCTGTTTTAACTACTTCTTCCTCTTCTTTTGCCGGGTCTTCAATTTTAGAGAAGTTCATGAAAATTGCAACTGCAATAAATGCAAGACCAAGGATGATAAAAGGTAGTTTAATATCTTCTAAAGAAAGTGCTGTTTTTTTGTTGTCACCCATTCCAAATAAAGCGATTCCCAGTAAAATTGCTCCAATTGTTGTTCCAAAAGAGTTAATACCTCCTGCAAGCGTTAAACGGTGAGCTCCGGTTTGAGGGCTTCCCATTTTAATGGCTAATGGATTGGCAACAATTTGTTGAATGGAAAAACCTAATCCTACAGTAAATAGGGCTGTTAAGAAAAATGGAAAGCTTTCCATTGTTGCTGCAGGGATGAATAAAAATGAACCAAAAGCTGAAAGTACTAAACCAGCTGAAAGGGTTTTTTTGTATCCAAATTTTTGTAGAACATCTAATTTTAAGGAAACTAAAAAGAAAATCAAAGATCCTACAAAATACGCCGCATAAAAAGCCCACGCTACTAGTTGTGATTGAACTTGAGATAAGGTGAATACTTTTTTGAATACGGGAATAAGGATATCATTGGCGGAACCAACAAAACCCCAAAAGAAGAAGACTATTATCAACGAGATAAACTGCCCCCATTTGGTTTGCACATTTTCTGAACTCATAATTGTAATAAGGTTAATTTTTAATAAAATTGTTTTTTGAAGACCGTAAATATATTTGTTACGTGTATCAAAAAAAAATTATTGATTAAAAATAATGTTAAATTTAAACGAACTACAATATTTATTCAACAATGTGTTAATTTATATAGAGTTAGAAATGTTAAAATTTTACTCCAAAATTCGATTTTTGACGTCTTTACTGTAATTTCTTCCGATAGGAATTGTGTAGGACTGAATCTGGATGCGGTTTCCTTCTATTGATTTTACTTTGTTTAAAGCAATAACATACGATTTGTGAATGCGCAAAAAGCGTTCAGCAGGCAGTTCTTCAGATAATGAGGTTAATGATCTGTGGGTGATATAGGTTTTGTCAGGAGTAACCACTTTTATGTACTCTTTCATTCCTTCTATAAACAGAATTTCTTCAATATTAATCTTCATCATTTTTTTATCTACTTTGATAAAAATATGCGAATCGCTTTTTGAGGTATCGACCTTAATATTGTTTTTTAAATTGTATTCTGTTGTAATTTTATTAATGCATTTTATGAATCGTGGAAGCGGAATGGGTTTTACTAAATAATCTAAAACATCGAGATCGTAACTTTCGGCAGCAAATTCTCTAAATGCGGTGGTTATGATTACTTTGGTTTTGTTTTCCATTAAACTGATAAGTTCAAAACCAGTCATCATAGGCATATTGATATCAAGAAAAACGGCATCGACAGAGGTGCTGTTTATAAAATCCAGCGCTTCTAGAGAATTATTGAATGTTCCTATTACTTCAAAGTCTGTAAAATTTGCAAAGTAATTTTGCAGTACTTTTATAGCTAAAGGTTCATCATCAATCAATACACATTTAATCTTCATTATCAATTGGTATTTGTAAACGTATTATATAGTAATTCAGTTTTGTTGTATCTTTTAAGCTAAAATGATTTTTGTAAATCAGTTTTAATCTCTTTTTTGTATTAACCAGACCAATACCGCCTTTTGAGTTAAGATTTTGTGAAAGTACAAAATTATTTAAGATTTCAAAATCTAACATTTTGTTATCAATAATCTTACAGTTGATTTTAATTTTTAAATTAGTATTGTTTATACTGCCATGTTTAAAGGCGTTTTCTACTAATGAGATAAAGATCAGCGGCGGAACCATTATATCTTCGATGTTCGATTCTAAATTAATAGTAACTTCGACATTCTCAAAACGTAATTTTTCAATCTCAACGTAATTCTGAATATAATCTATTTCTTTAATCAGCGGAACAAATTTAGTTCCTTTTACATCATACAGAACATACTCCATTAAGTTCGAAAGTTTGATAATTACATCTGGAACTTTGTCTGAAGATTCTAATGACAATGCATAAAGATTGTTTAAAGTATTAAAAAAGAAATGTGGTTGAATTTGATTTTCTAGATATTTCAATTTGATTTTAAACTGATTTTCTCGCAATGATCTGTTTCTTTCACGTTCACGAAGCCAAGTCAGCGTTAAGTAAACAGATGAAGCCATTGCTAGAACATACAATTCTCCAATGCATACTGCTACAATATGATTAATCTCAAACGGGTGATATTCTCGATTCGCTTCCGGCCAAATATTTTCTGAGATAATATAAAAGGTAAGTGCAGTTTTTAGAAGATAAATACCAAAAAGACTTGCTAGTAAAGCAAAAGTGTAGGTAATGTATTTTTGTTTTAGGACATATTTAGGTACTAAAATAAATAGATTAAAATATACTAAAGGAATGTGTAGAGAGAACTCAATTAAATTTGATTTAAAAGAATATGGATAGTCATTAAAGTAAGCGCCCCATCGCAAAAAGTTGAGAGTGAAATAAGTGCCCCAAAACCAAATATGATTTTGAAGTTTTATGTCAAAGTTTAATTTTCGAATTTCGTTCAACTTTTTTAACGTTTTGTTATTATTTAGGGAGGACTTGTAAATACAGTACAACTTTACATAATTACTGTCAAAAACACAATTTTTTTGAATTAAATTTTAAAATAAATGTTGAAAAATGCTGTATTTCAACGATATAACGTTTTCGTAAAACATAATGTTGAATGTTTCGTGTTGTTTGTTTAAAAAACTGTACTGTTTGTATAATATATTTTTTTTAACAGTGCCTTAACAATATTTTTATCGCTTAACTAATCAAAACCATGATAAAAATGAAACAAATTATGTTAATCCTTGCGATTATCTTTACTTCGCAAATGTCATTTGCACAAGTAAAAACGATCAAAGGTTTGGTAAGCGATCAAAATGGATTGCCGCTGCCTGGAGTAAGTATTATTATTCAAGGTACAAAAACGGCTACCCAAAGTGATTATGACGGAAAGTATACGATTCAAGCATCTGCGGGAGATGTTCTTGCGTTTTCGTATATTGGTATTAAAACCCAAACAGTAACGGTGACTTCTTCACCTACAATTAATGTTGTGCTTAAAGAAGATGCGCAAAATTTAAATGAAGTTGTTGTTACGGCACTTGGGATTAAAAGACAAAAGAAAGAACTGGGTTATGCCGTTCAAGATGTAAAAGGTGATCAATTAAATAAAGCGATTACAACAAATGTAACTTCAGCTTTATCAGGAAGAGTTGCCGGTGTAGACGTGTCAATACCATCAACGGGAATTGCGGGTAGTACGAGAGTTATTATTAGAGGTATTTCAAGTATAAGCGAAAGTAACCAGCCGCTTTATATTGTAGATGGAGTTCCTATTGATAATTCTGGTTTGTCAAATGATAATGCTGCAGCAAGCAGATGGTTTGATGGACGTGATAATGGAGATGGAATTTCAGGAATTAATCCTAACAACATTGAAAGCTTAACAGTATTGAAAGGTGCAGCTGCTGCGGCATTGTATGGTTCAAGAGCTTTGAACGGAGTAATTTTAATTACAACTAAAAAGGGAAGCAAAGGAAAGCTTCAAGTTGAATTGACAAGCGGTGTAAGCTTTGATCGTGTAAATGCTAAGTATTCTGATTTTCAAAGTGATTATGGAACTGGTACAAATGGTGCGTTGCCAGATCCTAGCAGAGGTCCTTCTGAACTTTATAATTACACTACCAGTGCTTGGGGACCAAAGTTTTCTCAATCTGTAGGAGCGCAAGTAAAAATATTTGACGGCTCGACAAGACCTTATGCTAAAGTCGATAATAATATTCAAGATTTTTTTAGAACTGGATTTACAACTACAAATGGAATTTCATTATCGGCAGGAAGTGATAATGCTTATGTACGTTTTGGATATAATAATTTAAATAACGATGACGTAATTCCGGGATCTGGTTTAGAGCGAAATGATGCAAGTTTAAATGCAACTTTAAAATCGGATAAATTTACATTGGATGCTAATGTGAATTATATTGCCGAAAATACTGAAAATAGACCAGGTCTAGGCGATTCTCCTAATAATATTGGTTATTCATTAAGCGGATTGGCTCCAAATATTGATCAAGCTTGGTTAAAGAATTATAAGGATCCAGAAACAGGTAAGATATATGAATGGAATACTAATATTTATCAATTAAACCCATATTTTACGATAGACGAGAATCATAATTCATCTAAGAAAAATCGTTTTATAGGTAATGTATCAGGAACTTATCAGTTAAAAAGATGGGCAGCATTAACGTTGAGATCTGGTTTAGATACTTATGCTTTTAGTGCTAAAGATTTTATGGCCGCAGGAAGTACATGGCCAGGAAGAGATGAAGGATATCTGGGTTTAAATAATATAAATGTGTCAGAGATGAATACTGACTTAATCGCAACTTTTAGTGACATAAAATTAGCTGAAGATTTTACTTTCTCAGGAATTTTAGGTGCTGGAAGAAGAGATTTTAGAAGAGATCAAAATTCAAGATTTGGAACAAAAATTATAGAGCCTGGAACTGAATACATTAGTAATTTTGTGAATCAAACAGAAAATGCTCCTGTTGAAACTAGAACCAGAACAAATTCAGTTTATGGTTCAGCAAAGTTTGATTACAAAGGATATTTATATGCGGAATTTACAGGAAGAAATGACTGGTTCAGTGTAATTAATAAAGATGCTTTTTATCCTGCGGCTTCGCTGGGTTTTGTATTCTCTGATGCTTTTGATTTTAAAAATGAAGTTTTTAATTATGGAAAATTTAGAGCTTCTTGGGCTAGAGTTTCTAATGCTCCTGGTGCTTATAAAAATGCATTAAACTATACCACGTTTGCATCTTACAATGGTCAGAGTGTGGTAAATATCAAAAATAGTGCGGCGCCAAATCCTAATTTAACTTACCAATCTAAAACAGGGGTAGAGTTTGGACTTGAAACTTCTTTCTTTAAAAATAGATTAAGAGCCGATATTACTGTTTATCGTGAAGATACTTCTGATCAAACTCTAGATCTTCCTTCATCTGCAACCTCTGGATATGAGTTTATTTCGGTTAATGCTGGAGAATTGCGTAACGAAGGTATTGAGATCTTTTTGTCTGGTACACCTATTAGAACTAAAGATTTTGAATGGGGAATTGATTTGAACTTCTCAAAAAATAAAAACTCAATTCTTTCTTTACATCCCGATATTCAAACTTACACTATTTCTGAAGCACGCTGGGCAGGAGCTTCTATTGTGGGAGAAGTTGGTGGTAAATACGGAACAATTATGGGAAGAGATTTTTTAAGAAATGATGCCGGTGAAAAAGTTGTTGGTGCAAATGGTCTGCCATTATTTACAGATGAAAAAGTAGCATTAGGAAAAGGCCTTCCAGATTGGGCTGCAGGTTTAACAAATAGATTTAGCTATAAAGGAATAACACTTCAATTTTTAATTGATATGAAGTTTGGAATGGATGTGTATTCTATGACTAATTCTGTTGCGGCTCAAAAAGGACTTTTGAATGTTACTACTGATGGTAGAGATGCTTATAATCAAGCAAGAGCTCAAGCAATTGCGAGCGATCCTAATTTTAGTCAAGCGACATGGATTCCTACAGGAGGTTATGTTGCTGAGGGTGTGGTAAATGTTGGAACTACAGCCAATCCGAAGTATGAAAAAAATACAAAACCTGTAAATCCTCAGGATTATTGGAATACAGTATTTAATAATACACCAGCTCCATTTATTTATGATGCTTCGTATGTAAAATTAAGAGAAGTTAGTTTAGGTTATCAAATACCAAAAAGTGTTTTTGCGGGTGCTAAAATTAACTCAATTTATGTTTCGGCATTTGCGAGAAACTTATTGACTTTTAATAAAGATCTTCCAAATGTTGATCCAGAATCTATGTATACATCTGGAAACGGACAAGGTTTTGAATATGGTTCATTACCATTTAGACAGTCGTATGGTTTTAATATTAAAATTGCATTCTAAAAAAAAGATATTATGAAATTCAAACAAATAATAATAGCCATACTTGCATTATTTACTGCAGTAGGCTGTACTGAAAATTTTGACGCGCTGGAGAAAGATCCTGTGGCGTTGACTGCTAATCCAGCTGGACAACTTACATTTATACAATTGTGTATGTCAGGAGATGGGTTTTATCAATGGAGAACCAACTTAATTTATTCTGGTGGTTTTGTACAGCATTATTCTGGTGCATGGAACGTAACTACATTTGGAAGCAGATTTAATAAAGATGACGGATATGCTACAGCTTTATGGAGAAATGGATATTCTAATGAATTAAAGAATGTAGTAGATATTCTTGAAAATACAAAAAATGATCCTGCCGCTTCAAACATGAATGCTGTTGGTAAGATTATGAAAGTAATGGTAGCACAGCGTATGACTGATATTTATGGTGATATTCCTTATTCTGAAGCTGGTTTGGGTTACTCAAAAGGAATTGTAACGCCTAAATATGATAAACAAGAAGATATTTATGCGTCATTTTTTAAAGAATTAGATGAAGCTTATAATCAATTAAAAGTTGGCGGCGGAAGCATAAAAGGCGATTTATTTTATAATGGTGATGTTCTAAAATGGAAGAAACTGGCAAACACATTACGTTTGCGTCTAGGAATGAGAATTTCTGAGATAAAACCAGTCGAAGCTGAAAAACAAGTTAAAGCGGCTTTACAAAATGGGGTTTTTGCCAGCAATGAAGATAATTGTATCATGCGCCATTTAGATGCAAGTTTTAATGATGATCCAGCATCTATTGATTTTAGAGGAAATGGACTTGCTTATGCTTTTGTAGGGAATGAAAATGGAGATCACTTTACAACTTTGGTCATAGATTATCTTAGAGACAATGGAGATCCTAGATTAACAATGCTTGCGACTCCTAAAAAAACCAGCAGTGTTAAACAAGGTGCACCAATAGGACCAGGTGAAAATTTATATGAAGGAGTAAAACCAGGTTTGTATCAATATCAAGCTCCAGGTGGAACAGATGCAACGTCAGGAATTCAAGATTATTTCAAGAAAAAAACGACACCTTTTTTACATGTTAGTTATTCAGAAACACAATTGCTACTGGCTGAAGCTGCTTTTAGAGGCTGGGTTTCTGGTTCTGCAGCTGATTACTATAAAAAAGGAGTTGAGGCAGGTATTAAGCAATTAGAAATTTATGGAGCGCTGCCGGCTGGTCAATCTAAAATTGATACTTACCTAAATGCTAAACCATTAGTTGCTGGAAAAGAAAAAGAACAAATTGCAACACAGCTTTGGATAACTTATATTTTTAATAGTATTGAAGCTTATTCAAACTGGAGAAGAACAGGATTTCCAAAATTAGTTCCTATTACAAATCCAGATTCTCAGACAAATGGTGTTACGCCAACACGTTTGTATTATCCAAATGATGAGATGCAGAAGAATGAAGCAAATTATTTAGATGCATTAGCTAGAATGGGAGGAAAAAATGATTGGTTGAATAAAGTTTGGTGGGATGCTAATTAAATAGAAATTCCTGCATAAAGTTTTGCCTAATAAGGTGTTATTGTAATTAAATCTTAGAAATTAAAATTATGATAACATTTTATTAGGCATTTTTTTTAACATTTAATTACTTCTTTTTTTTAATAATATTTAAAAGAATTTGATAGTTTTTATCTTAAATAACAGATTTTCAAATATTTGTGATTTGTTAAATGATTTTTAATAAAACTAACCTATTGTTGAATAAAATCTCCGTAAATGTGGTAAAAACTGCATTTTATAGATAGGAAAACGTTTTCGTGCGACGGATTATTGATCGATTTATGTCGTTTGTTTAAAATTTCAGGCAGTTTGTATAATATATTTTTTTTAACAATCCCTTAAGAATAATTTTACATCATAACTAACAAAATAAATAAACATGAAAAAAATTTTCTTAATCTTTATGATTGTTTTTACGGCGCAAGTTTCGCTTGCTCAGGTAAAAAATGTTAAAGGTGTGATTACAGATTCTGATGGGATGCCGTTGCCGGGTGCATCTGTTGCTGTGCAAGGAGGTCAAAAAGGTTCTACTACCGATTTTGACGGATTGTACACTATTGAAGTTACAAAAGGACAAACATTAGTTTTTACTTATGTAGGTCTTGAAACACAATCGATAGTTGTAGGTGATGCTACTACAATTAATGTTAAAATGGTACCAGCTGCATCAAATGCGTTAAACGAAGTAGTTGTTACTTCATTAGGTCTTAAGAAAACTAGAAAATCTCTTACTTACGCAGCTCAAGAACTTAAAGGAGAAGAGTTGACTCGTGTAAAAGATGCCAACGTTATTAATACAATTGCAGGTAAAGTTGCCGGTGTTGCAGTAACAAAAAGTTCTGCAGGTACTGGAGGATCTACAAAAGTAGTTATTCGTGGTAACTCTTCTATATTAAACAGCCAGCCGCTTTATGTAATTGATGGTATTCCTTTGTATAATGGTAGTTCAAATCAGCCAAATGATTCATTTGGTAGTACTGCAGGAGGTAACCGTGACGGGGGAGATACAGTTTCTTTAATTAACCCTGATGATTATGAAGGAATGACCGTACTTAAAGGTGCAGCAGCATCTGTATTATACGGATCTCAAGGAGCAAATGGTGTTATTTTGCTTTCTTCTAAGAAAAATAAGGAAAACAAAGGAAACTTAGCAGTTTCTTCTGTTACTACTTTTGAATCTGTACATTCTTTGCCAAAATTCCAAAATGAATATGGAACTTTAAATGCACAAAAATCTTGGGGAGGAAAAGTAGCTTCAAATGATTTTGTAAAAGACTTTTTTAATACAGGAGTTACGCAAATTACTTCTGCTTCATTTACAACAGGATCAGATATTGCTTCTACAACTTTATCTTATGCTAACACTTCTTCTTCAGGGATTATTGAAGGTAATGGATTAAAGAAAAACAATTTTGGAATCCGTCAAACAGCTAAATTTTTCAACAATAAATTAACTGTTTCTGCTGATGCAAAATATACAAGCCAAACTATTGATAACAGACCGGTAAACGGACTTTATTCAAATCCTCTTACAGGTGTTTATTTGTTTCAAAGAGCAAATGACTTTAATTTTTACAAAGATAATTTCGAATCATTTATTCCTTCTAGAAACCTTTACGGACAAAATTTCTACACACCATTGGATGCTGATATCTACGTTCAAAATCCTTATTGGTTAATCAATAGAAACAAATCTGTTGATAAAGATAATTTCTTTAACGGAAACATCGCTTTAGATTATAAAGCAAACAACTGGTTGAGCATTGGTGCAAGATACAGCTATAACAGAATTGAAAATGATTTTGATAAGAGAATTTATGCTACTACAAACAATTCTTTGTCTGGATATAATGGTAGATATATTAATGTAGGTACATTAAGTACACAACGTTATGGAGATTTAATTGCTAAAATCAATACTAATTTCAACGAGAATTTCAGCTTTAATGCTATAGTAGGTGCTAGTATCAATAATACTTTAGCAAATCATTCAACTACTTTAGATTCTGGTATCACTCCAGGGCTTATTAATGCTAACTTATTTACATTAGGAAATTTTGGAAGTAACAAAGGTGTAGATAACTTAAATCTTCAAGCTACAGGTTCTGCGAGAGAAGTTCAATCTATATTTGCTTCTGCTACTTTTGGTTACAAAAACATGTTATATTTAGATATTACAGGACGTAATGACTGGTCTTCTACTTTAGTAAATACAGATACTCCATCATACTTTTACCCATCTGTGGGTGTGACTGCTCTTATTAGTGAAATGACAACTTTACCTGAGTGGATTAACTTTGGAAAAGTAAGAGGAACTTATGCAGAAGTAGGAAACGATGTTTCGGCTTTCGTAACTTCTCCAAAATCAACAGTTCAAGGTGGTATCATTATTCCTCCAACAGTAGGACCAAGACCAGGTGAATCTTTAAAACCTGAGTTAAAATCAGAATACGAATTTGGTACAGAATGGAGAATGTTTAATAACAGATTTGGTTTTGAGGTTTCTTATTACAATTCAGAAACTAAAAATCAATACATCCAAGTTCCTGCACCAAGTACTAATCCTTACGGTTATACTTTTTACGGAATTAACGCTGGTAGTATCGAAAATCATGGTATCGAACTTGTTCTTACTGGAAAAATCATCACTGGAGATAAATTCTCATGGGATACTACAGTAAACTATTCTCAAAATAAAAATAAAGTTAAAGAAATTCCAGAAGAATTAGGAGGAACAATTCCTTTAACTCCTGTAAACAATATCAACTACAGATATGCTTTAACAGAAGGAAGACCATTTGGAGTTATTGAAGGAAAAGGTATCGTTAAAAATGATAAAGGAGAAATTGTTTTAGATGACAAAGGAAACTTAGCAATTGAAGGAGCTTTCCGTGAAGTTGGTAATGCAAATCCTGATTTCATGTTAGGTTGGTCAAATACATTTAAGTTTGGTGCTTTTACAGCTAACTTCTTAATCGATGGACGTTTTGGAGGTGATGTAATGAGTATTACAGAATCTATGAATGATTTTTACGGAGTTTCAAAAAGAAGTGGAGATGCAAGAAATGCTGGTGGTGTTCCTGTAAATGCAGTTATGCCTAATGGTACTAAAGTGACTTCAATGGATGCTCAAAAATATTACGAAGCAGTTGGCGGACTTAACGGAGCTACAGCTGAGTATGTATATGATGCTACAAACGTAAGTTTAAGAGAGGTTTCACTTGGCTATACTTTCAGTAAAAAAACATTGCCATTTGTTAATACAGCAACTTTATCATTAATCGCAAGAAATTTATTCTTCTTTTATAAAGATGCACCTTTTGATCCAAACATTGCTTTAAGTACAGGTCAAGGTTTACAAGGAGTTGATATTTATGGTTTGCCATCAACAAGAAGTATTGGTCTTAATTTAAATGTAACTTTCTAATTTAAAATATCATGAAAACAAACAATATAAAAAAATCATTAATCTGTTTCGGTCTTTTAGCCTTAGTTGGTTGTACAGATAATTTCGATGAGATTAATAGTAATCCTGATGCTTTTACTCAAGAGGAAGTAACACAGGACTTTAACCATATCTTAGGTCCTTTTAAAAATATGTTCGAGAATGTAATGGTAAATACTCCAGGTTGGAGATATCAAATTGCCATTGATTTATCAGCAAATACTTGGGGAGGTTATTCAACAGCTCCAGGTTTTGATGGAGCAAATAATCTTTCTTACGCTCTTACTGATAAATGGAATGGAGCAGGATGGGAAGCTGCATATTCACTTGTAATGGCAAATTTCTTAAAAGTTGAAAAAGAATCTAAAGGAAAATACGATCAGTTTTATGCACTTGCAACAATTATTAAAGTAGAAACTTTACATAAAGTAGCCGATGCTTGGGGACCAATTGTTTACTCTCAATTAGGAACTACTAATTCGACAATCGCATACGATTCTCAACAAGACGTTTATACAGCAATGTTTAAAGACTTAGATTTTGCAGTAAATGAATTAACAAGAAGAATAGACGCAAAAGAACCAAGCTCTTTTGTAAATACGGACCGTTCAACATATGCAGGTAGTTATGAAAAATGGGTGAGATATGCCAATTCATTACGTTTAAGATTAGCAATGCGTATTGTAAAAGTAAATCCAACATTAGCTAAAGCAGAAGCCGAAAAAGCGATGAGTCAAAAATTTGGTGTAATGACAGCTGCTACTGATACTTTTATGGTAACTAAAGATGTTTCACAACATCCTTTAAGAGTTGCGGCTTATGAGTACAATGACAGCCGTATGTCTGCAGATATGGAGTCTATCATGGGAGGTTATAATGATCCTAGAATGAAAGCTTACTTTGCAACATCAGAACAATTTCCTGATCAGTACAAAGGAATTCGTACAGGTGGTATACTTGGAGATAAAACATTACACATGAAATTTTCAAATTTCGGAAAAGTAATAAAAGATGACAAACAAGTAGTTTGGATGAATGCTGCCGAAGTGTACTTCTTAAGAGCCGAAGGTGCTTTAAGAGGCTGGAATATGGGAGGTGATGCAGAATCATTGTACAAAGCTGGTATTGCTGCATCTTTTGATCAGCTTGCTACAGGAGGCGCTGCTGAATATACTGCAAATAATGTAAATACAGCAAAAGACTATGTAGATCCAGTTGCACCATTCAATAGTGGTTTAGCGGTAAATAAAGTTACTGTTGCTTGGGATAATACTGCAAGTAACGAAGTGAAACTTCAAAAAATTATTACTCAAAAATGGATTGCTAACTTCCCTGACGGACAAGAAGCTTGGTCTGATCACCGTAGAACAGGTTATCCTAAATTATTACCAATTCTTAATAATCAAAGTGCTGGTGTAGTTACTACTCAATTTGGTGTAAGAAGAATAAACTTTGTTCAAAGTGAAAGAGATGGAAATCCAGAAGGAGTTAAAACAGGTGTTGCAAAACTTGGAGGTCCAGATAATGGAGGAACTAGAACTTGGTGGGATACTACTGGTCCGAATTTCTAAAAACAGAGTATAAGAATTTAAGTTTGGTTAGTGAATGGTATAGGCAGTGAAAGTTGTCTATACCATTTCAAAAACCAAAATTGTAAATACAAAAAAAAGAAAATAAATGAAAAGTGCTTTAGAAATAAAACCTGATATCAGCTATAAAAGCGCGGGAAAATTTGAAGAAACAAGATTTGAGAAAATCCATAACGAAATCTTCAAAAATTCTGCAGAAGCTTCTGTAATTGTAGCGCAGGAAATTGCGCAGTTAATTAGATCTAAGCAGGAAAAAAATAAAACCTGCGTATTGGGTTTAGCCACAGGTTCTTCTCCTATAAAAGTGTATGAGGAATTAGTGAGAATGCACAAAGAAGAAGGCTTAAGTTTTAGCAATGTAGTTACTTTTAATTTGGATGAATATTATCCAATGAGTAAAGAGAACAATCAGAGCTATCATTATTTCATGCATCAGCATCTTTTTAATCATATCGATATCAATCCTGAGAATGTAAATATTCCAGACGGTACAGTTGCAATTGATGAATTAAATCAATACTGTATCGATTATGAAATGAATATTAAAAATGCAGGAGGTCTTGATTTTCAGTTATTAGGAATTGGCCGTACAGGTCACGTAGGTTTCAACGAACCGGGTTCACATATTAATTCTGGTACCAGAATTATTACTTTGGATCATATTACAAGAGTTGATGCCTCATCAGATTTTAATGGAATTGATAATGTGCCAAAAAGAGCCATTACAATGGGAGTTTCGACCATCATGCGATCAAAAAGAATCGTACTTATGGCTTGGGGACAAAATAAAGCCGATATCATCAAAAGAACTACTCAAGGCGATATCAGCTCAGAAGTTCCAGCTACATTTTTGCAAAATCATCCTAACGCAACCTTTGTTTTAGATCAGTCAGCTGCATCAGAATTGACACGTTTTAAAACTCCTTGGCTGGTTGGAGAATGCATTTGGAATCAGGAATTAAAAAGCAAAGCGATTGTTTGGTTGTGCCAAAAAACAAAACAGTCAATCTTAAAATTAACGGACAGAGATTACAACAACAACGGAATGTCTGATCTATTGGCACAAGAAGGTTCTGCTTATGATTTGAACATTAATATGTTCAATGTTTTACAACATACCATTACAGGATGGCCGGGAGGAAAACCTAATACAGATGATTCGCATCGTCCGGAAAGAGCTAATCCTGCAAAAAAAAGAGTAATTCTTTTTAGTCCGCATCCAGATGATGATGTGATTTCTATGGGAGGAACTTTTTCAAAATTGATAAAACAAGGTCACGACGTACATGTTGTATATCAAACCTCTGGAAATATTGCAGTTACAGATGATGAAGCTTTAAAGTTTGCTGAGGTTGCCAAAGATTTTGTTGGTGAAGCAGGAAGTGGGATCAACTTTAAATCTGTAATTGAATTTTTAAACCATAAATCAGAAAACGAAATTGATTCTCTTGAAGTTCGAAAACTAAAAGGATTAATACGAAGAAGAGAATCGTATGCTGCAACAAGATATATTGGACTAAAAGATGAAAAAACTCATTTCTTAGATCTTCCGTTTTACGAAACAGGACAAGTAAAGAAAAATCCGTTAGGAGCAGAAGATATCGCTATTGTAAAAGAAATTATTGCCAGAATAAAACCACATCAAGTATTTGCAGCAGGAGATTTAGCAGATCCACACGGAACTCATGAAGTTTGTTTGAATGCGATTTTTGCAGCAATGGGTGAATTAAAACCTGAAAAATACATGGATGATTGCTGGTTATGGCTGTATAGAGGTGCATGGCAAGAATGGGACATTAATGAAATTGATATGGCTGTTCCCCTTTCTCCATCAGAAGTGCTTTTAAAACGTCATGCTATTTTGTATCACCAGTCTCAAAAAGACCGTGTAATGTTTCAAGGAAATGATTCAAGAGAGTTTTGGGTTAGAGCCGAAGACAGAAATAAAAATACCGCTATTCTTTATGATGAATTAGGATTGGCAGAATATGAAGCAATCGAAGCTTTTAAACGTTTCGATTACTAAAAATTAGATTCGGTTAGAACGAATCAAATTACAAAATTCAGATTGATTTCGCAGCGATTAGTGAGGTTCAATAAGATTCTATCTGAGTTTTGTTTCTTTTATCTATTTATTAATGTTGTCTTAGGATAACATCTTTTCAAAAACAGTAAAAATGAAATATTTATTTGTCCTACTATTAGCAGGTGTAACCTCTAGCGCTCAAATTCAGAAAGAGCAGTTAAATCTTATGCCTTGGCCTCAGAGTGTTGTATTAAACGACGGGAATTTTGCTTTAAACAAAAACTTTAAAGTAAACATAACTGGAAATCCTAATCCAAGAATATTTGGAGGAGTAACTCGTTTTTTACGTCGCTTAGATGGTAGAACAGGAATTTTTTTTCAGCAGGGTTTTATCACAAAGTTAAATGAAGTTCCAAATGCCGAACTGCAGATTAATTGTACCAAAAGTGGTAAAATTGGTTTATATGAAGATGAAAGTTATCACTTAGATATCAAACAAAATAAAATTACGATAAACGCAACAAGCGATTTAGGTGCTTTACACGGACTTGAAACGTTGTTACAAATGCTGCAAAATAACAGTAGTTCATTTTATTTTCCAGTATCAAAAATTTCAGATTTTCCAAGATTTACATGGAGAGGTTTAATGATAGATGCTTCAAGACACTTTCAGCCGGTTGATGTAATTAAAAGAAATTTAGATGGATTGGCAGCAATGAAAATGAATGTGTTTCATTGGCATTTAGTTGACGATCAAGGTTGGAGAATCGAAATGAAAAAACATCCAAAACTAATAGAATTAGCTTCAGATGGAATGTATTACACACAAGAGGAAATTAAAAATATCGTAAAATATGCTGATGAGCGCGGTATTTTAATAGTTCCAGAAATAGATGTTCCAGGTCATGCATCTGCAATACTTACAGCTTATCCAGAAATAGGCAGTAAAGTGATTACATTGACAGGAGGAACTTCCGAAAAAAATATTCAAGGTACAGCAATCGCTACCTATGGAATTGAAAGAAATGCTGGTATCTTTTCACCAACATTAGATCCTTCAAATCCTAAAACATATCAAATATTAAGTGAACTTTTTGATGAGGTTTGTCCATTATTTCCAGGAGCTTATTTTCATATTGGAGGAGATGAGAATGAAGGAAAAGATTGGGATGAAAATCCGAAAATTCAAGAATTTAAAAAGAAAAATAAGTTAACAACCAATCATGAATTGCAAACTTATTTCACCATGCAGTTAGTTCCGATGCTTAAAAAACATGGTAAGCAATTAATGGGCTGGGAAGAGATTTTGACAAAAAACATGTCAAAAGATGCTATTATTCATGCATGGAGAGGACCAAACGAAGGTGTTGTTGCAGGTCAGTCATTGATTGATGCTGTTAAAAAAGGATATAAAACTGTAATGTCAAATGGATATTATGTTGATTTATTATACCCAATAGAAAGTCATTATTTAAATGATCCTATGCCAAAAGGTGCAGTTTTATCAGCAGAAGAAAAAGCAAGAGTTTTAGGTGGAGAAGCAACAATGTGGACAGAACTTGTAACTCCTACAACTATCGATTCTAGACTTTGGCCAAGAACTGCAGCAATTGCAGAAAGACTTTGGTCTGCGGAAGATATTACCGATATGACTAGTATGAGAAAACGTCTTGATGTAGTCTCTTTCAGATTAGAAGAACTTGGATTAACACACATTCGTAACAAAGCGGTTATTTTAAGAAACATTTCAAATAATCAAAATATAGAAGCATTAGAGGAATTTTCGAATGTTTGTGAACCATTAAAAGGGTATAAAAGAAACAAAGGAGGAACTGAATATCAAATGTACTCTCCGTTTACACTTTTTGCAGATGCTTGCGGACCAGATGCAAAAGATTCATTAGCTTTTAATGATGCTGTAAGTCAGTATTTAGCAAATAAAACATCAGAGAATAAAGCTAAAGTAACGGCATTCTTTACCAGATGGATTGCGCTTCATAAAGAATTAACAGATTTGAGTGCAAATGCGCCTTTAGTGCAGCCGTTTTTACCTTTGGCAAAAAGCTTAAGTGATGCATCAAAAGAATTGTTGCTTGTGTTAGATAATAAGTCGCAATTAAAAGCAGATGAGCTTAAAAATTTAATTGAGCAATGCAATAGTAAAGATCATGCTGATGTTGAATTATCAGTTTATGAAAGCCTTAAGAAATTAATATAATGAGTTTGGTTTGAGTTAGTACTTAGTAAGTTGTGTTGCCTGAATTATTTAGTAATTTTTTTATCTCTGTCAGGTTTTCTGACAGAGATAAATAGGGCAAAATTTGCTGAAGACAGCTCTTTTATGATAAACAGAAATAGAATATTGGAACGGTTAAAATTGAGTTTGGTTATTTATTTTTTAATCTAAATTTTATTTCAGAATAATGATCAAATTTGGGTGATTTGTTATTTGGTTTTCACTCAAATGCGAACATTATAAAGCCTGGTAATTTATTACCAGGCTTTTTTATTAATGCATGTTTCCCAGTTTGAAGTTTGCTGCGCAGGTGCCAAAACCAATTACAAAACCAATAATGGCAAACAATATAATTTTCAATGAAGTTTTTCTATCGCGTGAGATAAAAATGAGGCGTAGAATTCCAGCAAGAAAAGCAATTACACTTATAAAAGCAGCCATACCTCCAATTGCGACTAAAGGGTTATTCATAACAGATAGTTTAATTTTTTTTTGAAAGTAAAATATTTTTTTAGCTCTAAAATTAGAGTTATTGATGATTTTATCAAAAATGATATTGTCAATTTTGCTCAAAAGAACACAGAGTTTAACTCAGCATAGCAACGCAAGTTCCAAATCCTATAACTACAATGATTATTGGTATCAACATAATTGTTAAAAAGAATTTTTTGTTTTCTTTTCCAGAAATTAAACCAATCAATCCAACTAAGAACATCACAGCGAGGATGAATCCAAGAAATAGTAATCCTTCCATATTTTAAAAAGTTTGTAAATTAAACATTCAGTTTTTCTCGAATCTTATCAATTTTATGATCTCTGTAAAATAAATTCATGGTTTCAAAAGGGATGATTTTCATCTTATCGCTTACAATATGAACACAAGATTTTTTAACAGCACGAACATCAAAATCATGCGCGTCCATAAAATTCATTATCAAAATTCGGAACAAATTATTATAGTTTAAAGTGTCTGACTGCACTCTTGGCAAGCAGCACATTAATTCATTCATTTCGGTTTCAGCACAATCAACAGAAATTCCGGTGCTGAATAGATTCAGCATGTGCGTTTTTAGTTTTTCATCATGTTCAAAAACAATAGTGTTTTTGGAGTTGTTTAACAGATCTTCTGGGTTAATTAAGTGAGTCATCGGGAAAACTTCTCCATCAATTTTTAAAGCATAAGCCATACATAAAGCATCAGGATTACAAGGAACAGGAATTAAATCTTGAGGTGTAAAAAGAGGATACTGCTCATAAATTTTCCTGCGTACTTCAGTTAAAGTGATACGGCCTGAAAGATCATCATAATTATCATTTCGACCTGCAACTTGCGTAGGTTGAAAAGTTACGCCTCGAATGCACTTTTGCTGCAAAGCATATTCAATTATCTGACCAATTTCATCATCATTTTCTCCTTTTTGAAGTGTAATTACCAAAGTAGTCGAAATATTAAATTGATTTAAATGTTCAATTGCTTTTTTACGAACTTCAGTTAAATCTTCTCCGCGAAGTTTTTCTAATACTTCAGGTTTAAAGCTGTCAAATTGCAGGTAGATTTCGAAATCAGGCATATAGCCGGCTAATGTCTCAACGAATTTAATGTCTTTCGCAATTCTTATTCCATTCGTGTTCAGCATCAAATGCTTGATAGGTTTGCTTTTAGCAATGTCAAGAATTTTAAAAAATTCAGGATGTACAGTTGGTTCACCTCCTGAAATTTGAACAACATCTGGTTCCCCTTCATTAGCGACAACAGTGTCGAACATTTTTTCAATTTCTTCTAAAGTACGATGTCTTCCATAGTTTGGAGCCGAATTTGCATAACAAGTCGGGCAGGCTAAATTGCAGCGATCTGTAACTTCAACTATCGTTAAGCAAGAGTGTTGTTCATGGTCTGTACACAATCCGCAATCATATGGACAACCGTAATGCACTTTTGTATTAAACTTTAAAGGCATTTCAGATTGTTTATTATAATTACGAATCTGTTTGTAATAATCAACATCATCAGCAATCATCGATTTCAATTCGCCGTGTGTTTTGCAATGTTTCAACATCATAACTTTATTGTCCTGAAATACAATTTTAGTATCAACAAGATCTAAGCATGTTGGACATAAACTTTTGGTATAATCGTAGAATATATAATCGCGGGTTTTCATTAGGATAAAAGTATAGTTATTGTAAAAGTAAAGTTTTGCTTAAACGATTAAAAACCCGATTAATAAATTTCGAGTAGTAAATAAAAATAAAAATGGAGCTCCATTGAATACTGCTTAAATGAAGAAATAAAGGATTATACGGTTTTATAAATTCAATTAAAAAACGAAATAAAAAGTACAGCACCATGAATAGTTTAAATCGGTCACCATTAACAAGATTTCGGTTTTTTATTTTTTGGAAAAAGATAAAAAGTAAAAGCATGAAAAACATTTCATACAAAGCTACTGGATGTCTGTATAAACCATCTCCCAGATCCATTCCCGTAATAAAACTAGTCTCGATGCCGTAAGTAGGTTCGGCAATACCCATTGAGAAACATCCAATACGTCCAATAAATAAAGCCACAATTATCGGAATAACATATAGATCACCTGAAGAGATTTTAACGCCAATTATTTTTTTGATAAGTTCTACTCCAAGCAATCCTCCTAAAAATCCTCCAGCGACAGTTTTATTTTGAAAAAAAATTAGAAAAGTCTGATTGGTAATTGCCGCAGGGTTTTCAAGTAAGGCAATAACTCTAGAACCGATTAATGCGCCAATCATAGCACCAATCATAATGATAATACGATTAATATCTGAGATAGGATCTGATGTTCTTTTTTTTAAAAAGTAATAGATTCTTATCCCAATAAAAAAGGCTAATGTTTCAAATAAAGCGTGCCAATAAAAAGTTTCGTTAAAGAGCTTAAATTGAAATGGAAACGTCATTTTTTAGTCAGATTTTTTCGCTAATTTAATTAAATTAATTGGATTGTTTTTGCAAATTTTTTCTTTTGAGAAACTACAACAAATTAGTCTGATTTGTGATATGTTTTTTAACTGTAGAGCAGTTTAGTTTAATAATGAAATTATTACATTTACAGCCTTTTCAAAAAGTAGAAGATTTGATCTAAATATTGCATTTTTGATGCAGACATAATTAAATAACAACCTTATTTTTCTAGAATAAATATGAAAACATTAGCCATAATTAAATATGTATTTCTAACAATAGGAGCGCTTATGCTCGCAGGAGCTTTTTATTTTTATCAGAATAGACAAGCTTTTTTGAAAAAAGCCGAAACAGTACAAGGAACCGTTGTAGAGTTAATCAGTAAAAGATCTGATAATTCTACAACTTATGCGCCAATGGTTAGTTTTACGACAAAATCTGGAAGTAAAATAGAGTTCACATCATCAATCAGCAGTAATCCTCCAAGTTATAGTGAAGGCGAAAGTGTTGAAGTTTTGTACGATCCTGCAGACCCAAAAGACGCCAGTATTAACGGATTTGCCTCATTATGGATCGGACCTTTAATTTTTGGGATTTTAGGAACAGTTTTCTTTTTAATTGGTTTCGGAATCATTCTATTCGGTATTTTAAAGCAAAGAAAAACAGAGTATCTTCGAGATAATGGCAAGCGTATTGAAACAAAATTTGTTCAAGTGCACTTAAATTACAATATGGCTGTAAATGGAAGAAATCCGTTTCAAATATCCAGTCAGTGGCTTAATCCTCAAACAAACGAAATGTATGTTTTTGAAAGTGATAGTATTTGGTTTGATCCAACAGAGTTTATAAAAGACGATATAATAAAAGTGATGATCGATCCGAGTAATCCAAAGAAATATTATATGGATATTTCTTTTTTACCTAATCTTAAAAATTAAATAGATATTCTAGAAACCTTATAAATCTGTTCCCAATATTTAAGGGCAATTTTAGTACTTTTGAGACTTAAATATTGTATTAAAAACCCATGCCGAAATCAATTCTTTTTATAGCAGCATTTTTAGTTTTTACCTTTGGTTACAGCCAAATTAAAAATGGAACACCGGAAGTTGATCCAATTCAAATTCAAAAAACATTTAGTGATTGGTCCGTTTATCAAAGTAAAAAAATCATGCTTTCAAGAGATTTTACTGCTCTTGATTTAGAATCTAAAGAAATTTCAAAAGAAAAGTTTTTAGACCAATTAGCAAATGGAAATTATATTCCAATTCGATTAAAATCAGAAGAATCAGTTTATAATTACAAGTTGTTTAAAATTCTGCCAAAATCAGATACAAGCATAAAAGCGACTATAAATCAAATAGGTTTTGATGCTATTAAAAACTATCAGATGGAAGGGACAGCTTTTCCTAAATTTTCGTTTAAAGATCTAGAGGGAAATCTAGTTACAAACGAATCTATGAAAGGAAAAATCATAGTAATAAAATGCTGGTACATTCACTGTACACCTTGCATCAGAGAGTTTCCTCAAGTCAATAAATTAGTAGAAGAATACAAAGACCGAAAAGATATTCTTTTTATAAGTCTTGCTGAAGATTCCGTAGAACAATTAAAAGCATTCTTAATCAGAAAACCTCTTTCGTATGCTGTAATTCCTGATATGAAAGTATATATGAATGAAGCTTTACAACTCAATTCATTTCCAACACATTTTATTCTCAATAAAGAAGGAATGATTGCTAAAGTACTCCCAAATTTTGAAAGTTTGGAAGTTGCGCTGGCAAAAGAAAGTAAGTTGTAATCGGAGTAATTTTGCAAAGGAATCTCATTTTTGTCATTTCGACGAAGGAGAAATCACACATCTTTGTCGATTAACTAGTGCGATTTCTCCTTTCAGTCGAAATGACAAGATTGCGTGTAATAATCTATAAAAAAATAAAACTTTACGTCTTTACTCCCGATTGCTATCGGGACTGCGAGAAAACCTCTCCAGAATAAAAAAACTTAGTCGCTTTGCACCTTTGCAACTCTGAACCTTTTTCCGTACTTTTGCACCAAATTAATTAAAAAGACATTCATGTTAACAGTCAATAATTTATCAGTTCAATTTGGCAAACGAATTTTGTTTGACGAAGTAAATACCACATTCACTCACGGAAATATTTACGGCGTTATTGGAGCCAATGGTGCTGGAAAATCTACATTTCTTAAAATTATTTCGGGCGATATGGACCCAACTTCTGGGCACATTCATTTAGAACCAGGAAAACGTATGTCGGTTTTAAACCAAAATCACAACATGTTCGATGAGCATACTGTTTTGGAAACCGTTTTAATGGGAAATAAAGTTTTGTACGCTGTTAAAAAAGAAATGGATGAACTTTATTTAGACTACAACGATAAAAATGCTGACAGAATAGGGGAGTTACAAGTTCAGTTTGAAGAAATGAACGGATGGAACGCAGATTCTGATGCTGCATCAATGTTGTCTAACTTAGGAATTAATGAAGAGCATCATTATACTTTAATGAGTGATATGGAAGGAAAAATGAAAGTTCGTGTGCTTTTGGCGCAGGCACTTTTTGGAAATCCTGATGTATTGATTATGGATGAGCCTACCAACGATTTGGATTTTGAAACAATCGCTTGGTTAGAAAATTTCTTAGCAAACTACGAAAATACTGTAATCGTTGTATCTCACGACCGTCACTTTTTAGATGCCGTTTGTACACATATTTCTGATATTGATTTCGGGAAAATCAATCACTATTCAGGAAACTATACTTTCTGGTACGAGTCTAGCCAATTAGCGGCAAAACAACGTGCACAGCAAAACAAAAAAGCAGAAGAGAAGAAACAAGAACTTGAAGAATTTATTCGTCGTTTTAGTGCAAACGTTGCGAAATCGAAACAAGCAACTTCTCGTAAAAAAATGATTTCGAAATTGAATATTTCTGAAATTAAACCTTCAAGCCGTCGTTATCCTGCGATTATTTTTGATCAGGATCGTGAAGCTGGAGATCAGATTTTGAATGTAGAAAACTTATCTGCTTCTGTAGACGGAGAAGTTTTATTTAAAGATGTTGATTTGAATATGGCAAAAGGCGATAAAATCGTTCTTTTCTCTAAAGATTCACGTGCAACAACTGCTTTCTATGAAATTTTAAACAATGAACAAAAAGCAGATTCTGGAACTTTTGACTGGGGAATTACAACAAACCAAGCTTATTTACCAGCTGAAAACCACGATTTCTTCGAAAACGATTTGACTTTGGTAGATTGGTTACGTCAATATGCTAAAACAGAAGAAGAGCGTGATGAGGTATTTATTAGAGGTTTCTTAGGGAAAATGATTTTCTCAGGAGAAGAAGCTTTAAAAACATCTAGAGTTTTATCTGGAGGAGAAAAAGTACGTTGTATGCTTTCTAGAATGATGATGGAACGTGCAAATATTTTAATGCTGGACGAACCAACAAATCACTTAGATTTGGAATCGATTACCGCTTTCAATAACTCATTGAAAAACTTTAAAGGTTCAGTGATTTTTACAACTCATGACCACGAGTTTGCACAAACTGTTGGTAACAGAATCGTTGAAATTACACCAAACGGAGTAATTGACCGTTACATGACATTTGACGAATATCTTGATGATGAAAAAATTCAAGAGCAAAGAAAAAAGATGTATAATCTTTAATAGTAAAAATCCCGTTATGAGAATAACGGGATTTTTTTATGTCTATTTATTGCCAAAAAGTTTAGCGAAAATGAAAATGATTATCGCAATAATAAAGATTACAATAAATATCCCGAATCCCATTCCGGCTTTAAAAATGTCTCCAATAATTTCGCAGCTTGTAAATGAAAACAGTATTACAAATACCATTAACATTCTTAGTATTTTATTTTGCATGATTCTGAGTTTTATAATTTCATAAATAAAATTAGTTCACGAATCAGGAAAATGTGTTATAGAATTTTTTGAAAATGTTTTAGGATTTGGCGTTTTAGTTTCTTTCGTACCAAAAAATATATTTGTTTGCTGTTTCCAGAGGAGTACACTATTTATAGCTGTAGATTTTCAATAAATGTATTTATATTTGAGTTTGTGTATTTTAAAATTACTTTTATTTCGGACTATTTTAATTTATTAAACTGAAATATACTATTTTTAAAAGTTATTCAATTGGCTTTTATATCGCAACAAACATGAAATCATACTAAATGAAGACTGCCTCAAAAAAAATAATATGCAAACTAATTTTCGTCTTTTTTATAAACGGGCTGCTTTTCGCGCAAGAAGCTAAACCGCCAATAATGGGTTGGAGCAGCTGGAATAATTTTAGAGTGAATATCGATGAAAAAATGATTCGAGAGCAGGCTGATGCTATGATTACTTCTGGGTTGTACGATGCTGGTTATAGATATGTTAATATAGACGATGGTTATTTTGGCGGAAGAGATTCAGCAGGTAATCTTTTTGTTGATGCTCAAAAGTTTCCTTCGGGAATGAAAGCTTTAGTGGATTATATTCACAGCAAAAAACTTAAAGCAGGAATATATAGCGATGCAGGAAGAAATACTTGCGGATCTATTTACGATAATGATCAAAAAGGTATCGGAGTTGGTATGTATGGATATCTTGATGCAGATACTAAAACTTTTTTTGAAGACTGGGGCTGCGATTTTTTAAAAGTCGACTGGTGTGGCGGCGAGAAAATGAATCTTGATGAAAAAACAGAATATTTAAAAATTTTAAAGGCTGTAAAAGCTAAGAATGAAGCAATTGTTCTGAATGTTTGTCGATGGAAATTTCCTGGAGAATGGGCAATCGATAAAGCAGATTCTTGGAGAATTTCCTATGATATTGATGACAAATTTTCGTCTATACTTAAGATTATAGATTTGAATGTTGATTTGTATAAATATTCATCTCCTGGGCATTATAACGATATGGATATGTTACAGGTTGGCAGAGGAATGACTTATGAGGAAGATAAAAGTCATTTTTCGATGTGGTGCATGTTGAATTCTCCTCTATTAGCAGGTAATGATTTAAGAACTATGTCAAAAGAAACTGTTGGTATTCTTACCAATAAAGAAGTAATTGCTTTAAATCAAGATAAAGGGTTTTATCAAGCAAGACGAATATTTAAAGAGGGAAATATTGAGGTTTGGGAAAAACTGCTGGGAGAAAAAGGAAAAGACGGAAAAGCGATTGCTATTTTGAATCGCGGAGATGAAGCAAACCAATTTGTTTTAAAATCAGATTTAGTAAATCTTGAGAAATCAGTGAAGATTCGTGATTTATGGTCAGGTAAAAAGATTGGAGCAATAGGAAAGAAGATAAACTTCAATATACCCAAACATGGTATAGTAGTTTTGCGTACGGAATAAGCCCAACTATATTTGAAAAAAAGAGAACAGGTTACTTTGTAGAGTTAGGTTATATAATCGGCTTTTGAATTGATTGTTCTTTTTTCTTCGCAATTATTATAGTGTGAATTTCTATATCTTCACCTTTTACATAATTTAAGTCGAATAGTTTAATGACTTCAAAATCTTTTATTAAAAGTTGATTTATTATATCTTCTAAAGTATGATAATAAAAATAAGTGCGATCGCCAGTGCTTCCCGAAATAAAACCAGATTGAGAAGGATTTCCGGCAACAAAACTTAAATATAAAATCCCGTTGTTTAAAAGTATTTTGGCAGAGTCAATTATCAGTTTAGAACAATCTTCTTTGGATAAATAAGGCAAACAAAAGCCGCACATAATGGCATCAAATTTTTGATCTAAGGAACTAAGTTCCCTTGTATCCATTACTTCAAAGTTGGCTGAAGGATTATTAGCTTTAGCTAATTCGATCATTTTTGGAGCAATGTCAATACCTGTAATTTTCAGGCTGGGTTTTTTGGATTGTAAATATTTCGTAATGTTTCCTGGCCCACAACCAATTTCAAACACGTTTATTTGTTCTTGTGTTAGGGTATTGCAAAAGAAGTCATAAGTATCGTTATACAAACTTAAACTCATAAACTTATCTTGATAGAGATTTGCAATTTTATTCCACGTTTCGAAAGTTTCTTTGTATTTATCCATTGATTTTTATTTGTGGTTTTTCATTCTGACTTATTCATTGATCAAAGCCTTTTTTTAGAATCCAATGCCCATTTTCTTTCTCATATAAATATTTTCCTCCTTGTCCACCTAATAAGCAATTATAGTCTTCTCGAAATTCAATTATAACTTTTTTTCTATCAACAGATATTTAAGGAAATGAAATGTTATTTCATAATTTAGGATAACATCTCAATAAGTTGAATATAATTACCGCAAGTATCGTTTAAAATGGCAATTTTTACATTTCCCATTTCTGTTGGATTTGTTTTAAATGCTACACCAAGATTTACAAGACGATTGTATTCTTCTTCAAGATTGTCTACATTAAATTGTGTACACGGAATTCCTGCTTCAAAAAGCGCTTTTTGATACGTTTTAGCTGGTTCAAAATGGTTTGGTGATGGTTCTAATAAAATTTCAACGCCATTTGGTTCCTCTTTAGAAACCACTGTCAGCCATCTATTATCTCCGCCTAAAGGAATATCGTGTTTTTTTACAAAACCTAACTTTTCAATGTAAAATTGCAAAGCCGTTTGTTGATTAAGAACTGGAATTGAGATGACTTTTGCTTTCATGGTTTTTTACTCTTTTTAAATTTATTTTGAATTATTATGCTGTGCGAAGTCTCCTGACTTCGTACCCGTTCCAATATGGTTTGATTTTCTTAGTGTCTTACTGTTGTCTCTGCGAAGTCAGGAGACTTCGCAGAGCGGGTAAACCTTATTTTTTATAATAAGAGATTTTTCGTGTCCAGGTTTCACTATGATTACCACTCGATGAAGTTTTACTTATCCAGTTGCCATATTTATCATTGGTATAGTTATAATCAAACTCTTCTTCACTAACAATTTTATCATTTCTCAAAGTTTGTCTTTTTGTTGTATCTCCATATTTATTAAGATCACTTAAGTTAACGGTTATATTTCCATTCCACCATTCTGTAGTTTTTTCTTTGATTTTATTTCCATTATTATCATAAAAATACTCCCATTGATTTAATATCTGCTCTTTTGCAGTATGAACATAATAAATAGATTGTTTGATTAATGTTTTTTTGCATTGTAAACATCTTCAGCGCTTTTCTTTTGCACACCTTCAACATTTTCATAAGTAGTAATATATTCTAATCCATTTAAATTTGATTTTTTTCTATTATCATTTTCAGAACTAGATTTTGTTAAATATCCTTTTTGATTAAATTCATAACTAGTAGTGTCTTTTGGACAATAAAATGTGCCTCCTTCTACCATTACAGATGGGCAGCTCTCGTGTATTTCAACGATTTTATTTATTGTTCCTTTTAATCTCATTTTTTGCCAGTCTGATGATAATTTCTGAGCATTTATTTGGTTTACTAATAGAATTTGTACTAAAACAAAGAAGATTTTTTTCATATTAAATTTAAGATTATTTGTAGTTTTATTCGTTTTTAATTTTCTGTTTTTCTTTGCTAAAATATGTTTTTAAAATAAAATATTTTTCAAAAAGAAAATTATGTTTTCAGAAATAAGAAATATAATGGCTTAATTGGATTTGATTGTATAGTTGAAATCTCATTCATTACAAAAAATGATATTTCCCTACTCAACACCCAACAAATAAATTCTGATTTCGTATATTTGCCAACCAAACATTACAATCACTTATGAGTCAAAAAGTATTACTTAATTCAAAAGAAGTTACTATCATACTCCATCGTTTGGCTTGTCAGTTAATCGAAAAACATCTTGATTTCTCAGAGACTATTTTAGTGGGAATTCAGCCAAGAGGTGTTTTTTTAGCGGAACGTTTAAAACAAATATTAGAAAACGAATATAAGGTTCCCGAAATTTCTTTGGGATATCTGGATATCACTTTTTTTAGAGATGATTTCCGTCGTACTGATAAACCACTCGAAGCCAATAAAACCCAAATCAATTTTATAGTCGAAAACAAAAAAGTCATTTTTATTGATGACGTTTTGTTTACCGGAAGAAGCATTCGTTCTGCCTTAACAGCAATTCAATCTTTTGGAAGACCTTCAGAAATTGAATTATTGGTTTTAATAGACAGACGTTTCAGTCGCCATCTGCCAATTCAACCCGATTATAGAGGTCGTCAGGTAGATGCTATTAATGGCGAAAAAGTGATAGTAAGCTGGAAAGAAAATGATGGTGAAGATGTTGTTCACTTAGTGACGAATTAAGTTTAATCGGTTAACCGGTTAATTGTTTAATCGGAAAAATCTAAAGATTAAACGATTAAAGAAATTAAAAAAAGTTAGACCGTTAAATCGGTTAACTGTTTAATCGCAAAGACAACGATTAAACGATTAAACAAATAAACAGTTAAACATTAAACATGAAAGAATTAAGCGTAAATCATTTATTAGGAATAAAATATATCAACGAGAATGATATTAACCTGATTTTTGAAACGGCAGATCATTTTAAAGAAGTCATTAATCGACCAATTAAAAAAGTTCCTTCATTACGAGATATTACCATTGCCAATATTTTCTTTGAAAACAGTACAAGAACCAAACTCTCTTTTGAATTAGCGCAGAAACGTTTATCTGCTGATGTCATCAGTTTTTCTGCAGCTCAATCATCTGTTAAAAAAGGTGAAACTTTAATTGATACTGTAAACAATATCCTTTCTATGAAAGTAGATATGGTTGTAATGCGCCACTCTAATCCTGGAGCGGCTTATTTTTTATCTAAAAATGTCAAAGCGAGTATTGTCAATGCTGGAGATGGTGCACACGAGCATCCAACTCAAGCTTTATTAGATAGTTATTCTATCAGAGAAAAACTGGGAGATGTTGCTGGAAAAAAAGTGGTTATTGTAGGTGATATTCTGCATTCGAGAGTTGCCTTATCAAATATATATGCTTTGCAAATGCAAGGCGCAGAAGTTAAAGTTTGCGGGCCCAAAACATTGATTCCAAGATATATTGAATCTCTTGGTGTTACGGTTGAACCAAATTTACGTAAAGCTTTAGAATGGTGTGATGTTGCGAATATGCTTCGTGTACAAAACGAACGTATGGATGTGAATTTTTTCCCATCAACACGTGAGTACGCACAGCAATACGGAGTTGATAAACCGCTTTTGGATTCTCTTGGAAAAGAAATTGTAATCATGCACCCAGGACCAATCAACAGGGGAGTAGAGATTACATCTGAAGTGGCAGATTCTGATCATTCTGTTATCTTGAATCAGGTAGAGAATGGTGTAGCAATTAGAATGGCGGTTATTTATTTACTGGCTTCTAAGATTCAATAGTTTTTGTTTCAAGTTTCAGCTTTCAAGTTTTGGAACGTGAATACCCGAATGTCACCCTGAGCGAAGTCGAAGGACTTTTAAGTACAAAATGTGTTTTGCAAGCAAGGGCTTCGACTTCGCTCAGCCTGACAAAGTTGAGACAAACTTGAAACTTGAAACCCGAAACTTAGAAAAACTTCGTAACTTAGCTCATCAAAAAATATTAGCGCATAAATTATAAAATGAAAGTAGATCAAAAAGGACATACCGTTACAATAAAAAATACACAAGGTGATTTTAATGGCTTTGTAGAAAAAGTAACGCAGCAATTTAAAACCTTTGAAAAGCATAATGTTATAATCGATCTGTTATCAGATTCTGAACTTTCAGAAAATGATTTGAAACTTTTTTTACCTCTTGCTAAATCTCAAAAAAAAGCAAAAAAATCATTTGTAATTGTAGTTTCTGATCTTGATTTTAATGCCGTTTCAGATAAATTAGTTGTTGTGCCTTCACTTTTAGAAGCGCACGATATTATCGAGATGGAAGAAATTGAAAGAGACTTAGGATTTTAAAGAATCGGTTAATCGTTGATTTGTTTAACTGTTTAATCGATAAGTTTTTGATTATAATTTAACGCGATTAAACGATTCACCAAATAAACGAATAAACATTAAATTGAAGTTAACTATACTTGGCTGTTATGCCGCAACTCCTAGAACACTTACTAACCCAACTTCGCAGGTTTTAGAAATCAAGAATCGTTTGTTTTTGATTGATTGTGGAGAAGGAACTCAGGTACAGCTTCGAAAAAACAAGATTAAATTCTCGAAAATTAATCACATCTTTATTTCCCATCTTCATGGAGATCATCTTTATGGATTAATTGGAACGATCTCAACTTTTTCTCTTCTAGGAAGAACGACCGATTTACATATTTATGGGCCAAAAGGAATTAAAGAATTAATTCTTCTTCAATTGAAGCTGACAGAATCTTGGACTACTTATAGCTTATTTTTTCATGAATTGGAGTCGAAGAAAAGTGAAGTAATTTTTGAAGATGCTAAAGTTATCGTTAAAACTATTCCCCTTAAACATCGTGTTTATACCAATGGATTCTTGTTTCAGGAAAAACCGGGAGAAAGAAAATTAAACATAGAAGCAGTTCAGCACTATAATATTCATGTTGCTTATTATCAAAAAATAAAAAACGGAGGAGATGTTAAGCTTGATGATGGAACTATAATAGAAAACGAAAAATTATCGTTTGACCCAATTCCGTCAATGAGTTATGCGTTTTGTTCTGATACCGTTTATAACGAAGATATAATTCCGATTATTGAGAATGTTGATGTTTTATATCATGAATCTACTTTTTTAGAATCTGAATCTCCTTTGGCATTAAAAACACTTCATTCAACTGCAAAAGAAGCGGCACAAATTGCATTAAAAGCAAATGTAAAACAATTGGTTTTAGGGCATTATTCTACACGATACGACGGAATTGAACGTTTTAAACAAGAGGCGGAATCCGTTTTTCCTAATGTTCTTTTAGGAGATGACGGTTTGAGTTTTGAATTTTGATTTAGAAAGGGATAAAGATGCAGAGTGCAAAGTGACAAAGGTTTTAAACTTTAATATACGTATGTCACCCTGAGCGAAGTCGAAGGGCTTTTGAGACAAGAAGGGCTTCGACTTCGCTCAGCCTGACAAACTTGAAACTTGAAACAAAATAAACTAAAATCAACAATCATGAACGATTTAAGCAATTATAGAAAATCTTACGAGAAAAGTGAATTATTAGAAACTAATATTCCTGAAGATCCAATTAATCTTTTTAACAGATGGTTTCATGAAGTTGAAGATTTTGGCGGAAGCGGAGAAGTCAATGCCATGACAGTTTCTACGATTGGATTGGACGGATTTCCAAAATCTCGTGTAGTTTTATTAAAGAAATTCTCAGAAGAAGGTTTTATCTTTTATACCAATTATAATTCTGAGAAAGGAAAGGCTATAGAAGCCAATCCTAATGTTTGTTTGTCTTTTTTCTGGCACGAAATGGAACGTCAGGTAATTATTAAAGGAATTGCCCAAAAAACCTCAGAAAATATTTCTGACGGCTATTTTGACTCTCGTCCTGATGGGAGTAAGTTAGGAGCGATTGTTTCTAATCAGAGTGAAGTTATTCCGTCTAGAACTTTCTTAGAAGAAAATCTAAAAAAGCTGGAACATGAATTTGAAGGAAAACCTATTCCAAGACCTGAAAATTGGGGAGGTTATTTAGTAACACCTCTTCAGGTAGAATTTTGGCAGGGAAGACCAAATAGACTTCACGACCGCATTCGTTATACAAGCCAATCTGATTTCTCATGGAAGATTGAGCGCCTTTCTTCTTAATTTGTAAGATTTTTACTTTTGTTTAAAAATATTTTATGTAGTTTATCGATTTTTTTTGTAGTTTACCGATAAATTAAATACGTTTGATATAGAAATGTAAAAAGATTGTCACATAATTATTTAAGGTTTTTGCCCCAACATTTACTTTAAAACTAAACTACTAAAGATTATGAAAAAAGTTATGTGCGCCATGCTGTTCATTGTGATTTCGATCACAATGAACTCATGCTCGGCAGAAGTCGCAGAAGGTACGGAAAGTACTGGGGGTACAGAAAAATTAATTACAGACTACAGCTACAATGCGTCTGAATTAGAAACAATGCAATTAATAAACGATTACCGGAAAAGTATTGGTTTAAATGCATTGGAAAAAATTAATCATATCTCATATGAATGTGAAGTTCATAATAAGTATATGATTGATAACAACCTCGTAAATCACAATGATTTTGTTTTGAGGTCTAAAAACATTGAAAGTGTTCTAGGCGCCAAAAGGGTTGGAGAAAATGTTGCTTATAACTATAAAACTTCTGAAGCAGCTGTGAGAGCTTGGCTGGACAGTCCGGGACACAAAGAAAATATCGAAGGAAATTATACACATTTTGGTATTTCAATATCTACTGATCCCACAACAGGAAAAAAATATTATACTAATATATTTGCAAAAATTTAAAAAACTTTCAAATTGGTTGGTTAGTTTTCGTTGTAATTCCTGAGTTACAACGTTTTTTTTGTAAAAAAAGCTGTCTAGTTATAGACAGCTTTTTTGATATAATATATTTTGGGAGTATTACAATCCAACTATAATGAACTCGCTTCGTCTGTTCATTTGGTGTTCTTCTTCAGTACATGGTACACCATCAGAACATTTGTTTACGAGCTGTGTTTCTCCATAACCTTTTCCGGTCAGACGATTTTTAGCTACACCGTTTTTAATAAGCCAATCGATAGTTGATTTTGCTCTTCGGTCAGATAAAGCTTCATTATATTGATGAGTTGCTCTACTATCTGTATGCGAACGAATATCTAACTTCATAGTTGGATTTTGATTCAATACATCTAATATTTTTTCTAAGTCTAAAGCAGCTTCAACGCGAATGTTTGATTTATCAAGATCAAAATAAATCATTTTTATTCCGAAGCATTTTCCTAAATCATCTCCGATAGCAACTTTACAAATGATTTTATCTAAAGCAATTGGCAGATCCGTTTTTCCGCTTACTTTTCCAATGTTAACCATTACTTCTTTAGTTGCATAATCTGTTTTCACGGCTCTCACATTATATGATTTACCACATTCAACGGCAAAACTGTATTTTCCTTCGGCATTTGAAATGGTGGTATTTACAATAACCTGCTGGCTGTCATATAAAGTAAGTTTTGTTCCCGGCAGTATTATACCGCTTTCAGCATCTGTAATTACACCAGTTAATTCCTGCAGACATTTTAGTCTTCTAGTTTCTAGAAATTTATAAATATCATCAGAACCGTGTCCGCCGGCTTTATTTGAGCTGAAATATCCTCTTCTGGTTGCTGGATCAATAATATAGGCGAAATCATCATTAGGCGAATTTACATCAGCACCTAGGTTTTGAATATCACTTACGGTTCCATTATCCTGCAATTGTCCCACAAATACATCAAGTCCGCCAAGTCCCGGATGTCCGTCAGAAGCAAAATAAATTTCATTTTCACTAGTTACATAAGGAAATGTTTCTTTTCCTTCGGTATTAATTGATTTTCCTAAATTTTCAGGAGTGCCATAACCGCCGCCGCTGTTGATACTTACTTTGTAAATATCCGATTGTCCTATTGTTCCCGGCATATCAGACGCAAAGTAGAGTGTTTTTTCATCAGGACTTAAAGCAGGATGTGCAGTGCTAAAACTGTCACTTGTAAAAGGAAGAGCAGTTATATTGGTCCATTTTCCGTTTTCAAGTGTAGCTTTGTATATTTTGATTAGAGTAACTTTGTTATCATCTTTTCCTTTTTTGCCGTCAATAAAATTGTTTCTTGTAAAATAAACAGTCTTTCCGTCTTTAGTAAATGCTGGAGACGATTCGTGAAATTTTGTATTTATCGCTGTTTTTATTTTATTCACCTTAGTCGAACTTCCGCTTTCAGCATCAATATCTGCATTGTAGATGTTAGTAAAATATTCGCCTGTCCATTTGTGCTTTCTCTGGCTGAAATTACCAGTATCTCTTGCTGATGCAAAATAGATTTTGTTGTCATACACAAAACTTCCGTAGTCAGAATATTTAGAGTTGATTCCGGCATCTTCAATTTTATAGCGCCCAGAGTTTAATTTGATTTGATCGAGATAGTTTACATCTTCTTTATAAAGCTTACCTCTAGAATCGTTTTTGTATTTGGTGTTAAACTCGTTGAGAACTTTATCAGCTTTGGCAAGCTGTCCAGTTGATTTTAAAGATTGCGCATATCTGTAAAAATATTCGGCCTCTGGAGACGGATTCATTGCAAAGAGTTCTCCGTACCATTTGGCGGCACCTTCAAATTCCGAATTGAAGTAATATGAGTTTCCGAGTTTTTTAAATAAATCCTCAGACTTATATCCTTTTTCGGCCACTCTTTCATAGGTTTTAATGGCGTCAACATAAGCATATCCATCGTATTTTTTATCACCTGAATTAACCTTTGACTGCTGTGAATAGCCGTTAAAAATATTTAATAGTATTAAGCAAAGGAGCGTATAATTTTTCATAATAATAAGTTTTAGAAGAAACGAGGAGTTGTCATTTTACCATTTTTCTTGAAGAATTCATATCGCAGGAATATCTCATGAGATCCTGAGTTGTAATTATTTAAGTTTGTTGTTTCTCGGTCGTAACCATAACCTAAATAAAGTCCGTCTGTGATTTGAAATCCAACCATTGCACTTAAAGAGGCACTCCATCTATAAGCTGCTCCAACTACAAATTTTTCAAAAAACATAAAGTTAGCAGAAATATCAACTTGTAGAGGTGCTCCTTCGACCATTTTTGTAAGTACTGCAGGTTTGAATTTGATGTATTGTAATTTATCAAGATCAAATACATAACCAGCCATTAAATAATAATTGATTTTGTCTTTATAAATGGCTACATCATTATCATCATAACGATTGGTTTCGATGAAATTTGGAACCGATAAGCCAATATAAGCTTTATCTGAATGCCAGTAAACACCTGCTCCAATATTTGGTGAAAATTTATTTCTAAGGTCTTGAAACTGCGGATCGCCTTGATCTTCAGGATTTAGTTTGTTAACATCTAAATTGAATAAATTAGCTGTTCCTTTAATTCCAAAAGAGAGTTTAAAATCTGGTGAAGTTTGGATTGAATATGATAGATCGGCAGAGATGTTATTCTCGTTTGTTGGACCTATTTTATCATTTACCAGCGAAAGCCCTATACCCAAATTACTATTGTTTATTGGTGTGTTGATAGAGAAACTGCTGGTTTCTGGTGCTCCGTCTAATCCAACCCATTGGGTGCGGTACAGACCAAAAACACTTAGAGCTCCGCGAGATCCCGCGTAAGCAGGATTTATATTTATTGCATTGTACATATACTGTGTATACTGTGCATCCTGCTGTGCATAACCTGTTAAGGCTATAGACATAATGACGAAGAAAAATAATTTTGTTCTCATAGTAGATGTGTATTATTTAGTTATTACCAACTAACTTTTTAATTCTGTAAAAAGATCGCAAAGTTAGTATGAATCTTTATTCAAAAATAAGTATTTTTTTTACAAATTATTATTTAATGCGCTATATGTTAATTGTTTATATAGCGCATTTTTTTGTTTTTATTTTGAAAGATAAAGGTATCCGTCTTTCTTATTATTTTGAACTTCATTATTTCCATTCAATGATTTGTAGTTCAAAATGTAGAAGTACGTTCCAGTTGGTAATCCATCTGATTGTTTGACAGTTGTTCTACCTCTAGATGTTCCATCAAATGCATTGGTTTCATTATTGTAATTTGTAGTTTCAAATACCAATATTCCCCAACGATTATAGATTTCTACAGTGTTTCCTGGATAACAGGTTAAATCATCAATACTATCAATTACGAAAACATCATTTTTTCCATCTCCATTAGGAGAGAAAGCATTATGTACAACTATATTTCCACATGGCAGTACTTTACAATCGTCGTTTATTTCCATATTAAGCGCAATTGTTCTAGGACAGTTCTCGTCTTTTATTCTATATTCGAATATGTAAGTGCCAAGTGCTAAACCTAATGCGTTAAGTGTACTTCCTTGTAAGGCATTAGTGTTATTTGTGTCTACCCAAGTTCCTGTTGTTGGTGTACCCTCTGGCAGTAAATTAGATAAGTTTAGTAATGTTGAATCGTCATTACAAGCTTGGCTGGCAATATTAGTTACACCATTTGGCAGAACTATTATCGTTACTGTTGCTGTATCACAATTTTCAGAACTTAATTTGTCACAAATGCGATATCTATAAGTATAAGTTCCTGCTGGAGTTAAACTTGATACTCTTACATTTCCTAATGTATCGAATGTGATATTAGGATCTGTTTTTACATTGCTATTGGTTTCTGTTAATAATGTAAAGTTTACAAGTTCAAGAGTGGCTCTAGCAGCTCCTTTTATATCGTTACTTAAAACATTTCCAACTAATCCAAAAGTGTTACATCCAATGTTACTGTAAGTGTCATCGACAGCGTCAACTGGTGTTGGCGGTGCAGGATCAATAACAGTTATTGTTACAATCGCAGTATCACAGTTTCCATTGTCTGCATTTTCACAAATTTGATACGTTAATGTATAAGTTCCTCCAGTTGTACCAACTTTTACATCTATAGATCCGTTAGGATTTAGTGTTAGTGCTCCAGTTGGATCTGGTGTTACGGTTGTAAGTGTAACATCTGCTGGATTAACTGCATTACCATTTAACGTGTCATTTGTGTATACATTCACTACATTTGTTGCTCCTGTACCTCCAGATATTGGACCTCCATTATCATCATTAGCAACAATTGCAAATGTTGGTCTGGCAGTACAGAACGGTTCAGATGGAGGATAATTTACAGTTATTGTTTCACTAGGATTAACAGATAATGTAATGTTTGCAGTTGGGCGTAATCCTTCAAAACCATCAGCAGCTTGAATCCATTGGTTGTTTTGGAATACCCATCCAGGCCAGTCAGTACCTTTTCCGTTTGTATCAACCGTAGCTCCAGGCCATAAAACACGACCGTTTAGTGGTAAGTCAGTCATCGTAGTTACCACTTTGTTTGCTGCATCTGCCCAAGTTATTGATACACCACTTACAGGAGTAAAGTTAACTGGAGTTATAGTGTAATCAAGGTATGGAACATCATTTACACAAATTGATGATGCAGTGACAGTCATTACCGGTGCTACTATAGTTACTGTTACCGTTGCGGTATCGCAGTTTGAAGTTGCGTCAGCTTCACAAATTTGGTATACCATTGTAAGTGTACCCACTGGTGCATTTGGTAAAACATCTACAGAGCCATCTGAATTTAATTGTAAAAACTCATTTGGTGTTACGGTAGTTATTATTACATCAGAGGCAGTTACGACCACGCCTTCAAGTGTATCATTTGGTAAAACATTCAAGACATTTTTTGTAATATGATTAACACCTGCAATTGGACCGGCACTATCATCATTGGCAACTATATCTTTAAATTCTTTACAATTTACACCAAAGTCAGCATCTAAATGAACTAAATCCTCAGGAGTAACATTTACAATTATACCGCTTTGGCTGGTAGTTTGACATACCGTGTGCATTTGCAGTTTGGCAGGTTTTGATGTTGCTTTTTTATCTGTTGAACTTGAGCTTGGAAGAACTTTTACAAGTCCAGTTTCTCCTAAAGCTGCTGCAACAGCATCTAAATTTGCTTCTCTAACTAGTTTGATGTTATATTCTCCATATGGATTTGCTTGCTCTGGTCTATCTCTCCAGAATCCTTGAATTCCAATGATTACTTCAGAATGATATCCATTTGGACCATCAATTATAATATTTGCATTTGATGCGTTTCCAAAACCACCGGCATTTAGCTCGCCCGCATTTGCTGGACCAACATAACTTCCGTCGCCATTAAAATCGATCCATTCCCAAAGACTGTAATCTATGGCGCCTTCTGCATCTGGGATGTTTTTAGTTACAACACCATCATTATTTGCATCGTACCATTCGTCTTGTACACCATTTCCATTAACATCATACCAAACATAGTCTCCTAAAACTGGAAGTGTTGATTTTCCGTATTCAAAGTTATGAACTTGGAATTCACATTCTTTAAGAGTAGTAAAGAACAAGCTCGAGTCGACTGGGTAAAGTTGATATGCGCTATTTAAATTAGCATCTTGAACCTGAACTAAATAACTTCCTGCAGGCATTCCTGTGAAGCTGTACATACCATCGGCTCCAGTTACACGTAGTAAGATTGGTCCTGTAGTTGTACCTTGAGGAATTAATGTTACTGGAACATTTGCAATAGGAGTATTGGTATCTATATTTATAATTTGTCCAGATATTTTAACTTTATAATTTGGTTCAGTAATAACAACCGTTGCAGTTGCTGTACAAGTTTCGTTTTCACTATTTACTACAGATGTTGCAGTAAGAGTATAAGTTCCAGCTGGTAAATTTGTGTTTCCAACTACTTCGTTATTTTGATTTGTAATAACTACAGTAGATCCAGGACTGCTGGTAACTGCAATTGAACCGTCACTTTTTCCTTGGCAGCTTACATTTGTTGCAATACCGCTTACAGAAACTTTATTTTCAACTGTAAACGTTTGAACTAATTCTGTTTTATTACCTGCACAGTCTGTTAAAGTGTAAGTTCTAGTTAAGATGTAAGATTCACCATTGCATCCAGTTCCTCCATTATTAGTGTCACTTACTGTAATGTTTACATTTCCTGCGCAGTTGTCTGCCGCATCTTTTATGTCTGCTGGACTTCCTGCTGGAATGTCTGCAGCACTTTGTAGATTAGCAACATCTGATGGTGCAGTACCAGTTGGAGGGGTAGTATCTCTTACTGTTATAACTTGAGTATACGAAATTGAATTTCCTCCACAATCACTTGTTGTCCATGTACGAGTTAAGGTATATTCTGTACCGCATTCGTTTTTAACATCGCTTTTAACTTCTTTGAAAACAATTGGTAAATCTCCATTACAATTATCAGAAGCTTCCATATTAAATGGTTCTGGAACAGCGTCACAAGAAACATTACTATCTGATGGAAGGTTGCCAACAAAAGTTGGTTTTGTTGTATCCTGAATTGTAATTATTTGAGTAAATGTTTCAGAGATATTTCCGCAATCATCTTTTACAGTCCAAGTATTGGTGTAAGTACCTGCGTTTCCACATTCTTCAGAAGCTTTAAACTCCCCGCTTACTTTATCAAGATTAGTTACATTAGTATCACATGCATCAGTTGCAACAGGGAATAAGGCTTGAGCTGCTGCTAAAGCTTGTGTATTGCTGCATTCTACTGTTCTGTTTAGAGAATCAGCTTCAGTTGACCACGTTGGTTTTGTAGTGTCTTGAATTGTAATTATTTGAGTGAATTTTTCAGAAATGTTTCCACAAGCATCTGTTACTGTCCAAGTATTAGTATAAATACCGGCATTTCCGCATCCTGTAGAAGCTTTAAATTCACCACTTATTTTATCAATATTAGTAACACTTGTATCGCAGGCATCAATAGCAGTTGGGAATAAAGCTTGAGCCGCTGTTAAAGCTTGCGCATCGCTGCATTCTATTGTTCTGTCTAAAGAAGCTGTTTCAGTTGACCAAGTTGGTGCAGTAGTGTCTTGAATTGTAATTACTTGTGTAAAAGTTTCAGAAGTATTTCCACAAGCATCTGTTACTGTCCAAGTATTAGTGTAAGTTCCTGCATTTCCACATTCTGTAGAAGCTTTAAACTCACCTTTTACTTTGTCAATATTAGAAACATCTTGATCGCAAGTATCAGTTGCAGTTGGCAGTAAAGCTTGTGCTGCTGCCAAAGCTTGAGTATCGCTGCATTCTACTGTTCTGTTTAAAGAATCTGTTTGTGTTACCCAAGTTGGTTTTGTTTTATCTTGTACATTAATTGTTTGACTTACTGGAAGTGAAATGTTTCCACACTCATCTTTTGCTGTCCATGTTCTTGTAACTGAATAAGAGCCGGCACAGTTACCTTGAGTAGTAACATCTTCGTAAGTTAAAACCGGAGTATTACCACCATTATCAGTTGCAGTTGCCTGAGTAAATACAGGTAATGCTGGGCAATTAATAGTAGAAGTTTCTGGTAATGGATTTATTATTGGTTTAATAGAGTCTCCGTCTATAATAGTTACCGTTTTTGTGATTGTACATGAATTAGCGTCTTTAACAGTAACGATATACGTTCCTGCTTGAAGTCCTGTAGCTGTAGCTCCTGTTTGAACAGGAGTTGTGTTCCAAGAATAAGTGTAAGGACTTGTTCCTCCAGCTGGAATTACAGTTGCAGAACCTGTTGTACCTCCACCACAAGCTACATTAACTTGTGTTGTAGTTGCACTTAAAGGATCTTGTGGCTGACCAACGGTAACTTCACATTTTGTAGTGTAACCTAATTTATCTGTAACTGTAACTGAATGCAATCCGGCAGTTAAAGCAACAGCAGTTGCCATTGTTTCGCCATTATCCCATTCATAAATATATTCACCATTTCCTCCAACAGCTGTTACAGTTGCTTTACCAGTATTACCACCGTAACATTTTACGGTTGCATCTTGTTGTATACTGCAGGATAATACATTTGGTTGTGTAATTTCTACAGTACATTCTGTAAAGCAGTCATTTGCATCTGTAACTTTTACACTATGCATTCCTGCGTTTAGTCCTATGGCTTTTTGTGTAGATTCACCATTATCCCATAAGTAAGTATAACCAGCAGTACCGCCAAGTACAGATACGGTCGCTTCACCATTGCTTAAGCCGTTTGCGGTTACTGGTTTGTTTTGTACTACTGAACATGAAAGGGCTTGAGCC
>NZ_NRQV01000027.1:0-53188 GCF_004119505.1 Flavobacterium sp. YO64
CAGTCATTTTTTTTCATAACTTTAAATAAGAGTAAAGAGAAAACATATAACCTTTTTAATTATAAAATTATGGTATTACAATATCAAGGTGAACAACACGGTAAAAGCGACTACTTTTACAATAAGAATTATTGGTAACAACTTGTCAAAAAGCAGTTCTAATTATCAAATTGATTTATTAGTAGGAGATAATAAACTGCCAACTTTTACAACTTCAATTCATCAAAGTCTATCAAATTGCTTGAAAGAAATTTACTTGTTTAGAAAACATAATGGAATCAAGTTTAATGAAGCATCAGAGAAGATAACGTCACTTTATGTACCTTATGATAAGGTTTTGTATAATTATAATAAACATGCACTATTTATGGCTTAAAAGCCGTTTAGCTGTTATATATAAAAGACTACTCGGTTTGAGTAGTCTTTTTTTGTTTTATCAGTTTTATAATTCTTTATTATGAAATAATGAATTAGCTTGATATTCTGGATGTTTGTCGATGTAAGCTTTTATGTAAGGACAATACGGTTTTACTTTAAGATGATTTTCTTCTGCGTAATCCAAAACATATTTTGCTATGTAAGCCGCTAATCCTTGTCCAGATAATTCTGGTGGAACCTCAGTATGAATATAGGCAATACCGCCATCGAATAATTTGTATTGTTCAAACGCCATATGTCCATCTATGTGAATCTCAAAACGTTTATCTTTTTCGTTGTTTATAACTGTATATTCCATAATTGTTTTTTTTTAGTATTGTAAAATTAGTAAGTATAAAACTTAGTAGACTTAATCTATGACAAGAAATTTTAGAAAAAAACAGTGTTTGATTGACCTATTCTTTTCTATTCTTTAAAAGTCAGTTCCCCAAAATAATACTATAACTTTGAGTACTGCTTAAAAACAGCAAATAGAATTTACAGAATAAATTACCAATGAAGGATAAACAAAACAATCAAAAAGGCTGTTCAGTTCAGGAATGCAGTACAGCTGATATTAATCAGTTAGGCAGTTCGCCGCTTTATACTATATTTTTATTTGAAGGCAGCGGGAAAGTAAGCGTAGATTTAGTTGAGTACTCTTTTAACGGCAAAATTGCGCTGTTTTCAACGCCATACCAAATGGTTTATTTTAATGTAGAATCTCCAATTAAAGTAAAGAAACTGCAGTTTCACGGTGATTTTTACTGCATTGAATACCATAAAAAAGAAGTCGCCTGTAATGGACTTTTGTTTAATAATATTTATCAGCAGACTTTTATAAATCTTGAGCAAGAAGACTATACTGAAATTGATTTCATCTTGAGAAAAATGATAATCGAGCTTCAAGAGACGAATACATATGCAGCAGCAGTTGTAAAAGCATATTTACAATTGATTTTGGCGTTATGCAGTAAAATTAAATCTAAAGATAATAGTATTGAAGCAGAAAAGAATGCACATCATCCGCTGATGAATTTTAAGGAACTGCTGGAAAATAATTTTCATAAAGAAAGGCAGCCCTCTTTTTATGCCGCAAAAATGGGAATTTCTCCCAATAATTTTTCGAAGATCTGCAAGCAGTATTTCTTAAAAACACCTTCGACATTAATTCATGAAAGAGTAATACTTGAATCTAAAAAGTTAATTCATCTGACTTATAAGAGTATGAAAGAAATAGCAGCTGAATTGAATTTTGATGATGAGAATTATTTTAGCCGTTACTTTAAAAAACATACTGGAATTACGCCAACTGCTTTTCGCGAAAATGTTGGAATATCAATCGTAGCAGATTTGTCCAGAGAATAGCCATATTTGTCCATTGTGGTCTAAATTGGCTCTTCTTAATTTTGTGTCTAAATACTTAGACTATGAAAATCTTAATCATTTTATCAAAATTACAAGGGCAGTTTATCAATTTTATGCGAATCGCTATTCTTATTGTTATGGTGTGGATTGGCGGACTTAAAGCTTTTCAATATGAGGCAGACGGAATCGTTCCTTTTGTAGCCAACAGTCCTTTGATGAGTTTCTTTTATAATAATCCGCAAGAATATAAAGAACATAAAAATAAAGAAGGGGAGATGGTTCAAAAGAATATTGAATGGAATCATCAAAACGGAACTTATAGTTTTTCGTATGCTTTAGGAACCGTTATTGTCATTATTGGTACGTTGACTTTTTTGGGTATTTTTAATAATCGTCTGGGACTTATCGGCGGATTGCTTACTGCAGGTATGGCATTGGTAACTCTTACTTTTTTAATTACAACTCCAGAAACTTGGGTTCCTAATTTGGGAGGCGATCTGCCAACTCCGCAATTTGGTTTTCCTTATTTATCAGGTGCTGGTCGATTAGTTGTAAAAGATATTATTATGATGGCCGGCGGTTTGATTGTCGCTTCTGATTCTGCTAAAAAGCTTCTGAAAGATTAAGAAAAAAGAATAAGAACAAGTTAATTAGAACTTACTATTTCCTGTTTTTCAACCATCTTTCGATTGGTTCGATAGCGGTATTTATAATAATGACCATAAGTGTACAAATTAAAGCTTCAACAAAATAACCAGAAGCGGCAATACAACCAATAGCAGCACTGCACCAAATTGTAGCGGCGGAGTTTAAACCATGTACATTATCGCCTTCTCTAAAAATGACTCCTGCACCTAGAAAACCAACGCCCATAACAACTTGAGCGGTTATACGAGTAACATCAACATTTGATACAGTATCGGCAACTTTTATAGATAATAATACAAAAGTTGCAGCTCCTATAGCTACCAGTGTATTCGTTTTTAGTCCCGTTTCTTTATGATTCCATTGTCTTTCAAAACCTATAATTAATCCCGCTAAAGTGGCGGCAGCAAGTCTTGTTAAAAATTCTGTAGTGCTCAAAATTATTACTTTTTAGATCATTAAAAAAAGATTCATTTTCTTGTAAAAGCTGTAACCTTAACATAAAGATATTTAAAAAATAAATATACTCAACGAGTTTAAAAAGAATCTATTTTAATGCCTCAAACAATATTTCTACTGGATGCTGTGCTTTACGGCTTGTACCATCAGCAATTTGATGTCTGCAGCTTGTTCCTGATGCAGAGATTAATGTAGCCTGCTCTTCTGAACGGATTGTTGGAAACAAAACCAGTTCTCCTATTTTCATAGAGATATCGTAATGTTCTTTTTCATAACCAAAAGAACCCGCCATACCGCAGCATCCGCTCGGAATGTTTAAAACGGTATAGTTTTTTGGCAGCATTAGAATTTTCTTTAGCGGAACTAATGATGACAAAGCTTTTTGAAAACAGTGTCCATGCATACGCACACGTTCTGTTTTATCTGTAAAACTGGCTGATGAAATACGACCCTCGTCTAATTCTTTGGCTAAAAATTCTTCGATTAAAAAGGTTTTTGTAGCAGCTAATTTTGCCTTTTCATTTAAATCGCCGCGGCATAAATCGGGATATTCATCTCGGAAAGATAATATTCCCGAAGGTTCTATTCCAATTAAAATTCCGTTTTGAGGTATGCTTTTTTCAAAATCAAGAATATTTTGTTCGGCTATTTTGCGAGCTTCTTTCAGCATTCCTTTAGAAAGATAAGTTCTTCCGCTGATGCCGATTTTCGGAATTTCAACCTGGTAGCCTAAACGATTTAAAAGTCTAACGGCCGTTTGACCAATTTCAACATCATAATAATTCAGAAATTCATCATTATACAAATACACTTTTCCATTTGTAAAATCTCCTTTTTGAGTATAGTTTTTCATCCATTTTCCAAAAGTGATTTTATGCATTAAAGGCAATTTTCTCTCGACTGCAAAACCCGATGTTTTTTTGATAATATTTCCTAAAACACCCTTCGTAGATAAATTATAAATCCAAGGTATTGCTGTAAATAAATGGTTTATTTTGGGCGTATTTCCAATCAATTTCGAACGGAATTTAATGCCGTTTTTGTCGTGATACTGTTGCAAAGTTTCGGCTTTTAATTTTGCCATATCAACATTCGATGGGCATTCAGATTTGCAACCTTTACAGCTTAAACATAAATCGAGAACTTCAAGAAGACCTTCATCATCAAATTTGTTTTCTTTTTTTGAATTCGTTATCGTTTCTCTTAAAATGTTTGCTCTTGCACGTGTAGTGTGTTTTTCGTCACGCGTTGCCATATAACTAGGGCACATTGTACCACCACTTTTTTCGGTTTTTCTGCAGTCTCCAGAACCATTACACATTTCGGCGGCACGCAAAATTCCGTTATGTTCAGAGAAATCAAAATAAGTTTCGGGCATTGGTGTTTCTTGACCAGCTGTATATCTTAAACTGGTATCCATAGGCGGTGTATTCACAATTTTTCCAGGATTAAAAACACCCCAAGGGTCCCAAACTTCTTTTATTTGAACAAACATTTGATAGATTTCTTCGCCTAACATCAAAGGGATAAATTCTCCTCGAAGTCTTCCGTCGCCGTGTTCGCCGCTCAAAGAACCTTTATATTTTTTGACTAAATGAGCAATGTCTGTCGCAATAGTTCTAAAAATTGCAGTACCTTCTTTTGTTTTTAAATCGATAATTGGGCGCAGGTGTAACTCGCCAGTTGCGGCGTGAGCATAATGCACACAGTTTAAATTTCTTTCTTTTAGAACTGCATTGAAGTCTTCAATAAAATCGGGTAAATCATTTACATCGACCGCGGTATCTTCAATTACAGCGACAGCTTTAGCATCGCCGGGAATATTAGACAATAAACCTAATCCAGCTTTTCTTAATGCCCAGACTTTATTAGTATCTTCTCCGTAAACTATCGGAAAATGATTGCCAAGATTTTTAGAGCGCATCAAAGCTTCCATTTCTATCGCAACAGCGTCAATTTCTTCTTGAGTATCACGTAAAAATTCGATTGCTAAAATTGCTTGTGGATCACCTTTTACAAAAAAGCGATTTTTGCTTTGCTCAATGTTTTCTTTTGTACATTCTAGAATATAATGATCGATTAACTCAACGCTGTCTGGATTGAATTTTAAAGCTTCAATGTTAGCTTTTAATGATTCGTTAATGCTTTCAAAATGTACGCAGACTAAAGCAGCGTGGGGTTTTAAAGCGTCGACTAAATTTAATTTTATGGCTGTAGAAAAGAACAAAGTCCCTTCAGATCCTGCAATTAATTTACAAAAATTGAACTTTTCGTTTGAATCTCCAAAAGGCATAGAATCTGCTAATAAATCTAAAGCATAACCAGTATTTCTTCTAGGAATTGATTTTTTAGGAAAATTATTTTCGAATAAAGTTCTGTTGGCTCCAGATGATAAAATATCTTTAGCTTGAAGATAAATGGCTTGTTCTAGTGGACTTACTACATTAATTCCGTTGCATTTGTCTTCGAATTCAGCATTTGTCAAAGCACCAAAAGTAACCTCGCAGCCATCAGCCAGAAAACCTTTAATTTCAAGTAAATGTTCGCGAGTAGAACCATAAACAACAGATCGTGCACCGCAGGCATTATTGCCAACCATTCCGCCAATCGTGCAGCGATTACTGGTAGAAGTTTCTGGTCCAAAGAAAAGTTTATATGATTTTAAATGAAGATTTAATTCATCACGAATAACTCCAGGTTCTACCCAAGCCGATTTCTCGGTTGCATCGACTGAAATGATTTTGGTAAATTCCTGCGAAATATCAACAATAATTCCATTTCCAACCACTTGACCAGCAAGCGAGGTTCCTGCAGCACGCGGTATTATGCTGCTTTTATTTTCTCTTGCAAAGGTGATAATTTTTTGAATATCTTCTTTAGTTTTTGGAACTGCAACTGCCAAAGGCATTTCTTTATAAGCGCTTGCATCAGTAGCATAAAGTAAGCGCATAGTATGATCGTAAAATAATTTACCTTCTAGCTGCTTTTCTAAACTTTCAAGATTAATAGAATTCTTGGAAAGGATATTATTGTTATTCATTTTAATACAGTAATTATATAGAAGATTGCCTTATCCAAAATTATTCGGATAAGAAGTCAGGAATAGTCTTTGTTTGTTTTTGCTGTTTTTTAACACATAATCCAGAAACTCAATTAGAGTTTTGTCATTTCTCCCTTCGGTCGAAATGACAATATTGTGTTCAAAAGTTTGGATTATGTGTTAAATGTTTTCTACAATTCGCTTAATGCAATGTCAAGTAAACGCACCATTTCATCGGCATTTTGTTTGCTGAATGTCATTGGTGGTTTTATTTTTAAAACATTATGCAAAGGACCGTCTGTACTGAGTAAAAAGCCATTGGCTTTCATCTTTTCGACTACAATATCTATTTCAGGAACTGCAGGTTCCATTGTTGTTCTGTCTTTTACCATTTCGGCGCCAATGAATAATCCGTGTCCTCGAACATCGCTTATTATTGGGTATTTTGCCATCAAAGTTTTAAGACCGTTCATCAAATGATTTCCTATTTCTAGTGCATGCTGCTGCATTTCTTCTTCCTGAATAACATCTAAAACGGCTAATCCTGTTGTCATAGAAACCGGATTTCCTCCAAAGGTGTTAAAATACTCTAAGCCGTTATTAAAAGAATCTGCGATTTCCTCTGTTACGATTACCGCTGCGAGCGGATGTCCGTTGCCAATTGGTTTCCCTAAAACAATAATATCCGGAACTACATTTTGTAATTCAAATCCCCAGAAATGATCTCCGATTCTTCCAAATCCTACTTGAACTTCATCGGCGATACAAACACCTCCAGCGGCTCTGACATATTCATAAGCTGTTTTTAAATAGTTTTCGGGTAACGGAATTTGCCCGCCGACTCCCAATAAAGTTTCACAAATAAATACGGCAGGTGCTTTATTTTCCTTTTTTAAATCTTCGATAATTCGTTGTACATCATCAGCATATTTTTCGCCTGCTTTTGTATCACCGTATTTAAAAGGGCCTCGATATAAATCAGGATTGATTGCTTTGTGAATCCATGGCATTTGACCAGAACCGCCTTTGCTGTCAAATTTATACGGACTCATTTCCATTGCCACAGTTGAGGTTCCGTGATATGCATGATCCAGTACAATAATATCTTTTTGTTTGGTATAATGACGGCTCATTCTTATCGCTAAATCATTTGCTTCGCTTCCAGAGTTTACAAAATAACAGACGCTTAATTTTTCGGGTAATGTTGCGGTTAATTTTTCTGCATATTCCGTTATGGTGTCATTTAAGTATCTTGTATTTGTATTTAAAGTTGCAATTTGTTTTTGCATTTTTCTAACTACAACTGGGTGGCAATGCCCAACATGCGATGGATTATTTACACAATCTACAAAGGTTTTTCCTTTATCATCATACAAATATTGCAGTGCGCCTTTAACAATTTTTAATTTGTCTTTATAGCCAATGCTTAGATTTCGACCAATTTTCTTTTTACGAACTTCGAGTAAATCGCTGTAATCATTATCATTGATTAATCCTTCAAAACCACAAGCTTTTCTAAAAGCATCTTGCGCTTTGATTGGATTAATTTGAATTAACTTATATAATAAATCCCAAGCCGGTTTTTCGGTAATAAAATGATGTTCATTATTACTGTCTAACGAAGCATTGTAAGCAGATTGTGTAACACTGATACAAAGTCTTCCCGCTATTAAATAATACAATAAATCTAATTCCTGTTCTGTAAGTGCGTACGCTTTATGATATCCTTGAACAATTGATGCCGCAACAGCAAGCGGATCTTCTTCATCAAGCATGGCATAAGTACAAGCAATGGCTAAATTATTGATAAGAGCGGTATAAACCATATCGCCAAAATCAATCAAACCACTTATGCGATTACCTTGTACTAATACATTATAGTCGTTGGCATCGTTATGTATATAAGCATGTCTCAAGCGATGTATTTGAGGCAGAACTTCTGTGTCAAATTGAAGTAGAAAATAACCTGCAATACGTCTTTTTTCGTGATTTAGAATGTGTTTTAAGTTATCTCCAGCTTCACTCGCATGACTAATGTCCCAAGTGTAATTGCGATGCATTGCAGGATGCGAAAAATCCTTTAAAGCATTGTCCATATTCCCTAAAAAAGAACCTAAATTAGAATGTAATTCAGTTGTTTTAGCTTTTTTATCAACCCAAAAAGTACCTTCTAAAAAGTTTAGAATTCGTATATAATAGATATGATTGTCAAGTACTATTTTAGTTAATTCACCGCCTTGTTTATTAATGCAAAATTGCTGAAAACAATCAGAAATATTGCTTCTCGTCAAGTGTTTTATGATTTCAACCTGCGCTTCTAAAAAAGGAAATGGATGACTTTCATTTGATACTTTTAGAATGTACTTTTCATTTTTGTCATTTGATAAAAGAAAATTTAGTTCATCATATCCATTTAATGCCTTTACGGTTACGTTTAATCCGTAATGTTCTTTTACTAAGTCTTGAATAGCTGCTTCTGAAAAAGTCATTGGTATTATATTAAATTGTTTTTGTCTGTTTTATTGTTTTTTCGTCACAAATGGCACAAATTTTTACTAATTATTATGCGTATGCTATTTAAAAAAAATCGTGAAAATTTGTGGTAAACCTAATTTCAAATTTTATTTCCAAATCACAGCTTGTGCAGGCTGTAATGGGTTTTGTCCAACTAGTATTTTACTTCCTTGAGGAATAGGCAGATTAATAGGCTCATTGGTATAATTTACGCCTACGTAAAAACCATCTCTCCATTCTATAAAAACACCTTTTGGTAAGTTTTCAATTGTAACTTTTGCACGAGAATAGGTGTCACGTACAATTTGTCTCTCTAAATTTCCATCATTGCTTTCTACTCCAATATAAGTAATAGTTCCTTTGCCTAATTTTCGAGTTACAGCTGCTGCTTTGCCTTTGTAAAACTGATCGTCATAAGTGGCTAAAACTTCTGTTCCTTGTTTAGGCGATAAAACATCTGCCCAAGTATTCCATTTGTAACTGTTGTTTCCAGCTTTAATAGTTCCGTTTACATCAGAAACTAACATGTCAAAAAAGTCAACATCAGCACCAATTAAAGGAACAATAGGGGCATTCCAATTTGCTTCGAAAAAATGACCATTTCTGTCTTTCTGTCCTGTACGGCAAGTTAGAATTAAATTTCCTCCGTTCTCTACATATTTTTGCCATTTTGCCACTAGTTTTTGATCAACAAGCTGATAAGCCGGCGCAACAATAAATGGGTAATCATCAAAATTCGCTTCTTCTGTAATAAAATCCATAGGAGCACCTGTTGATTTAATGGCCGAAGTATAAGTGTTTCTGTGTTTCCAAGTATTCCAGAATTTGGTTTGTTTCTGGTTTTCTAAATCCCAAAGATTGTCATGACTCCATAAAAAACCAGTTTTTCTTTTTGCAATTTCTTGCGGTATTACAGCTTTCGGGTTGTATTCTTTACGAAGCAGTTTCATGTCTTCAATAGATTGCACAAATTCTTTTCCGCCTTGAGTAAGTGTTATGCCATCAGTGCCAACGATTCCGTCATGATACATTTCGCTGCTTCCAAGAGGATGTCTATATCTATAAGTACAAGTAAAAGAACAGCCGCCGCCAAAAGCCTGTGAAATCCACATATGCACAGTTCCCGGAAGTAACTGCGGATTAATACTGGCCCAGTTTACCTGCCCAGGTTGTAATTCCATAACACCGGTAACGCCTGTTATTGATCTGTAATAATCATTTGCTTCTGAAATTTTGCTTGGAGAACCCATTCTAAAACTATCGCCGCCTAACGGATTTTGACCACTTACAGGATACATCGTATAGGTTATAAAATCCATTTTGTCTGCACTTCTTGGATCAGCGTCATAAATTACGTTAGTAAAGTTTGTTGTAATCCATTGTTTTGGATCAACATATTTTCTAAGTATTTCAGCTTGTCTGTTCAAGTACTGAGCTTGAGCATCAGAAGTAAATCTTTTGAAATCTAAAACAGCATGCGGACTCAATTTATCCTCAAAATACATTTCAGCATTTGGTAAAACAATCTGTTCGAAGTTATTGTAACGTGTACTCCAGAAATTTCCAACCCATTCTGTGTTTAACTTTTCAATTGTTCCGTATTTGGCTTTAAGCCAAATTTGAAATGCTTTGCGTGCCGATGGACTGAAATCTGCGGTGCCAAGAGGTTCATTGTCGATCTGCCAGCCCATGATATTTTTATTCTTACCGTATCTTTTTCCTAATTCGGCAACAATTTGATCTGTAAATTCTCTGTATTTTTCATTAGTTATAGACACATTTGCTCTGTTTCCGTGTTCTCTGCGGCGGCCGTTTGCATCTACTAAATATATCTCAGGATATTTTTCTCCCATCCATGCCGGCGGAGTTGGAGTTGGCGTACAAAGAATTACTTTTAAACCTTCTTTTTCAGCTATAGCCAAAGCATCGTCCAGCCATTTAAAGTCATAAACACCTTCTTGAGGTTCCATGTAAGTCCAAGCAAATTCAGCAAAATGCGTAAATTCAAAACCAAGTTTTTTAATGTTTTTCAGGTCGCGTTCCCATTGTTCTCTTGGCCATTGTTCAGGATAATAATAAACGCCAATCTGCATTAAATCTGGTTTTGAGAAAAAACGCTGCGGATCTTTTTTTTCTAAAGAAACTGCCTTTTTATTTTGAGCAAAAATAGGTGTGGAATGACTGCCTGCAATAAATGTTACTGCAGCAATAAATTTTGCAAGAGATATATTTTGGTTCATGATATGTTTAATCTTTAATCAATAATAAATTCTAAGTTTTAGTTTTTCAAAAGAAGCATTAAATAATGCGCCGCCGACCAGCTGAAATTATAAGCTTCAAGTCCTTTTCCGGTTAGAGGCTGATAATTTTCTCTAATAGAAGTTCCTTTGTCCAGAACACCATCAGCGTTATGAATAAGTTTATGCGCTAATTGATTTGCTTCGTTTGTGTATCCGTATTTTTCTAATCCATTGATGCCAAAATAACTTTGATCAAGCCAGATTGGTCCTCTCCAATAACCGCCTTCGGGTTTAAATTTCGGATGATTGGCTGCTAATGTAGGCAGAGGAACAAATGTGTTAAAAATAGCTGGATTTAGCATATTTTCTTTCATTAATTTAGTCTGTTCAGGAGTTGCAACTTCTGCCCAAATTGGCAGATATCCTTCGCATCCCATAATCTTTATTAACGATTTTCCATCGATTGTTGTGTCATAAAACCAACCAGTAGAGGCATCCCAAAATTGTGTTTGAATTTTAGTTTTTAGTGCTGTGCTTTCGTCTTGCCAGTCTTTTGATTCTTTGCCCAATTTTAAAACCTGAGCCATTTTGCTTAAATAGTTTTTTTCGGCATACAAGAATGAATTTAAATCGACACTTTCTTGATCTAAAGAAAAAGCTTTTTCTCCGTTTTTCAAGATTTTACTGTCATCAAAACGAACTGCATTATCCATTCCGCTTTCCCATTTTCCTGCAATTAGAGTTCCGTCTGTTGAGCCAAATTCGCATAAACCATCTTGATCGTGATCGCGTTCTTTATACCACCAGTTATGGTATAGTTTTAATTTTGGATAAAATTCTTTTAAGAAAGCAGCATCTTTTGTTTTCTCATAAATTTTCCAAATTGCCCATGCTGCAAGCGGTGCTTTTGTGTTGCGGTAATTGTTTTCTTCGATAAGATTATTTCTGTAAACGCAATCAGGAATAAAACCGTTTGGTTCTTGATAATCAAATAAAGCACGCATTTGGTTTTTTGCCAATTCAGTATCATAATTAGCTACAGCTGCCGCGTGTTTCCAGCTGTCCCACGCCCAAAATCCATGAAACCATTCATAATTGTAGCTCGGAAAAAGACCTCCGTGTTTTAATCCTTCTGCCGCAATTCTGGTATTATTTTGTAATGTCAATTCTAATTTTGCAATTAAATCAGAATAAATGTTGTCTTTGTAAATCGCTTTTTTCTTAGCAATTAATTGTGCCAATAGATTTTCTTTCTCTTTTTGTGTGTTGTTCAGCAGTGTGTTAAATGTTGTTTTAGCGATCGTTTCTTTTTCTTTCTGCCATGAATATTGTGGAAAAATATAGGTTTGAGAAACAACAATTTCTTTAGTTTCATTAGGTTTTAAAGTCAGTTTTTCAGTTTGAGCTTTGTAACCTTCTTTTGTAATTTCGATTGCAGGATTTGAATTTAAAAACTGAATGTATCCAATCGCTTTACTTTTTGAAGAAACTATTTTTAAAATTTTATTTTCATTGGATAACTTTAAATCATTTAAAAAAAGAGAGGCGTTATAAGACGGATAAAGTGTTATTGCTTTTCCTGTTTTATTGGTAATACTTGTTTTTTGAAGTGCCGAATGGCCTGATAAATAAACCAGCTGTTGTTGTACGCTTACTTTTTCGTTTTGAAACTGCTGTTCAAGATGACTGTTGTAACTGTTTTGATTTACTAAAGCATTTTTCCAGTTAATGATTTCGTTTTTATTTTCGTCAGTAAGCTGTAAAGAAACAAATGATGGACTCAGCCAAACTCCGTTTTGTTCTGTCATTAAAAATGGACCTGAAAATCCTGCCTGCGTATTGGATGTGTCCAAGAATCCAAATGCAAACCATGCGCCTTTATCTGAGAAAGCCAATGAGTTACGATCTTCAGCTTTCGCTGGATTTCCCTTATAATTTAAGCTGTTTTTTGCGGATTCTAAAATTGGAAATCTTTTTTGCGCCGAGCCGGATTGTAAGATAAAAAAGAAGGATAGAATAAAAAGTATATGCCTTTTGCCCATGTTATTTCGTCTTTATTGAATGTTTTTTGGTTTTATTTCAGCTGTTTATATGAATCGATGCTTTTCGATAAATATAATATTGTGGAGAATGGTTTATAAAAAACTATCTCCAGCAATTTGCTATTAGATAAAAAGAATAGCCCAAGAAATATAGGGCTATTCTTTTAAAAATCGTAATTATTTAATGGATTAATTTGCTTGTAATTCTGTTAACGGAATAGGGTAGAAGTTGTTTTTTGCAGCATCAAACCCAGTACGTCCCGCAGCATCAAGAGCAGTTTTTGTTTTTCCCCAACGACGTAAGTCATAAAAACGATAGTTTTCAAGCGGAAATTCAAGAATTCTTTCATGCTCGATTTGAGCTTTTACAGCGCTTGCAGTTGTTCCTGTCATTGCTGGCATATCTGCTCTATTACGAACTTTGTTGATGTACGGAATTGCTTCTGGTGTACGGCCTAATTCGTTTAATACTTCGGCCTGCATCAACAATACGTTTGAGTATCTCATTAATGGAACGTTGATTGCTGTAAATTCCTGATTCATTTTTTCTTGTGTACTTGGAATAAATTTACGGAATACTGGTTTGTCAGTGTCTCCAAATTTATCATCATAAGTAGTTCCTAATACTAACGGATTACTTGGATCATTAAAATAAGGATCTTTAAAGAAAATTGTACTGTAAAAACGAGTATCGTAGTTACCTGTAGTTGCTATTTTTCCTTCTTTCTTAAATTCGTTTATAAGTACTTTACTTGGCAGGATTTCGTCCCATCCGCCTAGTTCTGCAGCAGCCATCCAATAATGAAGAGCATTACGATAAAAAGCACCGTTTGCTGTTGTTTCTGAGAATTGCAATTCGAATATTGATTCTCTGGTATTTTTCGCAGTACCATCAAACATAGAAACGTAATCTTTAACTAAGTCATATCCTTGAACTTTATTAAGTGCAGTAAGAGACTCGTTTAAGAAAGCTTGTTTTTGAGCTGTTTCTTCATAAGCTCTCGTTAAATAAGCAAATCCAAGGTAGCTGTTTGCAGCTCCGCTTGTTGCGCGTCCGGTTTTATCTGTAGATTGTTTTGCAGGAAGTACTGCAGCCGCAGCTTTAAGTTCGCTTGTAATAAAATCCCATGCTTCAGCACGTGTTGATAACGGAATACTTAGATCGCTTTCTTTAGTAATGTATTTTTTTCTAACATAAATCTGATCCCAATTTAGGAGCAGTTTCATATGGTAATAAGCACGTAAAAAACGAGCTTCGGCTTCAATTTGTGCTCTGTCAGCATCGTTTAGGTTAGCAGCAGGAACTTGAGGCAATTTATCGATAACTTGATTCGCATTACTGATTCCTCTATAGTTAAGTCTCCAATACGTTGTAAATTGAGGATTACCATTTGTATAGGTAAATGTCGAAAGTTCAACCCAGCTTTGGTAGTTTAGGGCATCGCTTCCTAAGTCGCAAATGTCTTCACGATAAGCTTCAACGGGCCATTTTACTTCGGCAAAAGCCCATTCGTCTACGGCTGCTTCAAGTTGTGAATACGTTGCTGCCAAAGCAGATTCTGCATCGGCTTTATTTCTCCAGAAATTACCTGAGGTAAGCTGGTCTGGAGATTGCTGGTCTAGATAATCACTACAACTTGTAATAGTGAATAAGCTTATGATGGATAGTAAATAAAATATCTTGTTCATGATTTTGTCTTTTTTAAATAGAATTAAAATATATATTGAACACCTGATACAAATGATCTTGTAAATGGATAAACAAAACGATCAACACCAGTGTCAAGAACAGATGCACGAGAAAATTCTGGATCAATACCTGAGTAATCGGTGATTGTAAATAGGTTTTCAACACTTACATAAAATCTAAGTTTGTCTATTTTAGCTTTACCTAACATTTTACTTGGGATAGTATATCCTAATTGTATTTGACGCATTCTTACGAAGTTTCCGCTTTCAAGAAAACGATCAGATTCACGGCTGTTTCCGTTAGGATCTTGCAATACGGCACGCGGCATATTACTGCGGTTTTCTGGTGTCCAAGAATTTAGAGTCGAAGCCAGCATATTGGTTCCTGCACTCATAGATTCGTAAAAATATCTATTTCCGTTATACAGTTTGTTACCCCATCCGCTTCCAATTAATGCAGAGAAGTCAAAACCTTTGTAACTCGCTCCTAAACTAAGATTTGCTTCTAATTTTGGTAATCCTGTTCCAGCATAAGCTTTGTCATTTTCATCTATAGAACCATCTCCATTTAAATCTTTAAAACGAATATCTCCAGGCTGTGCATTTGGCTGTAATAAAACACCATTTTTGTTGTGTGCTTTTACTTCCTCAACAGTTTGGAAAATACCATCAGTTTTGTACAAATAGAAACCACTTATTGGACTTCCTACACGTGCTTGTGTTGGGAAATGCTCTTCTCCAAATTTCAATCCTTCACCATAAATCGTTTGTCCTTCGTTTGCCAAAGACTCTACTTTATTTTTAAGTGTAGTAAGGTTGAAACCTACATTGTATTTAAATTCCTCAACTTGATCGCGATAGTTTACTTCAAGTTCAAAACCGCTGTTGCTGATTTTACCTACGTTAAGTATCGGATTATCAATACCAGCAGATGGTGCTAATCTTTTTGTAATTAATAAATTATCAGTAACATTGTGGTAGTAGTTCATCGAACCACTGATTTTTCCGTTTTTAAGCGTAAAATCGATACCAACGTTTTTAGAATCAGTTGTTTCCCATTGCAAGTTTCTGTTTTCTAATGCAGTTGCAATACTTCCCGGCCATGGGTTGCTTCCAACACCTTGTACATAACCGTTGCCTAAACTATTTCCAGTTTTGATTAAAGTATTTGCAGAGTAATATCCTAAAGCAGCTTCGTTACCCAATTGTCCCCAGCTTGCACGTAATTTTAAATTTGAGATGAAAAAATCTTTTGGGAAGAAGTTTTCTTGATCTATTTTCCATCCTAAAGCAATCGATGGGAAAGTTCCCCAACGGCTGTCTTCTCCAAATTTAGATGAACCATCTTTTCTAACCGTCATTTGAAGTAAGTAACGATCGTTGAAAGAGTAGTTTAAACGGCTGAAAAAGGATACACGATTGTATTGAAATTTTGAACCGTCAGCAGAGTAAGTTCCTCCTTTACCTGCACCGATAGTTTCAAAATTTGGATCTAAAAATCCAGAAGGACGATCGATTGATACCAACTCTCCGTTTTCTACAGAATAGTCTGTTGTCTTTCCTTCAACACTTACTTGATTCCAGTTTGATGATTGACCATTAATAGTGTTACCAAGCATTAAACCAAAAGTATGTTTGCCAAAAGTTTTATCAACTGTGATGATATTATCTAATATCTGCTCATCCCAATGTGATCTTAATTCCGTTTGCATCGGATAAAGATGCACTTCTTTTGGATTAGCAATAAATGGCGGAAAATGAGCCATTTGCTGGTTGTTTTTCATATGGTATGAATAAGCAATTTTATACTTCAACCATGAAGTAATGTTTGCTGTAATAGCAATATTTGCTGTCAAATCTTGTCCGTTGTCTTTGCTTTTTCTAAAATGCTCTTCGGCTACTGGATTTGTTCCTGCCGGAAGTCCATTTTTACCCGTTAATCCATAGCCGTATTGCTCGTTTGAATCGTAAACAGGAACTAAAGGAGCCATTGTGTATACCTCTTTTAATTGAAAATTAGGCAGTGCATTTTGTGTTGCTATATAAGCCATTTTTCCATCTACATCAAAAATAGATTTTTTAAAGCTTACTCTTGCACTTGCTGTTTGCTGACCAAAATCATTATCGATTACAACTCCTTTTTGTTTTACGTAGTTACCATACAAAGCAAATTTAATATCACCCTGTCTTCCTTGAACTCCTAAGCCATAATTTTGTGTAAGTCCAGAACGGAAAACTTCGTCCTGCCAGTCTGTATTAACATCAGATGGAGCAGTAATATAAGCAGGAAGCGGTTTTGGTGATGTAGCATATTTGTTATACTCATCATACATTCTTTTGTGTACGGTACGATAACCGTCGGCATCTAATAAATCTAAAGTGTTAGCAACATTCGTTAAACTTAAAACGAACTGAAATCTACTTTTATACCTTCTTTTTGACCATTTTTGGTGGTAACGATAATTACACCATTTGCCGCAACAGATCCGTAAATAGCAGCAGCAGCTCCATCTTTAAGAACCTCCATCGATTCAATGTTTGTTGGGTTTATGGTTTTAATGTCTCCTTGAAAGCCGTCAATAATATAAAGCGGTTCAGTTGCTCCAAAGGTATTTACGCCGCGTATTTTTACTCTTACATCTGCGCCGGCAATACCACCGCTTTTTTGCACATTTACACCCGCTACTAAACCTTGCAGTGCTTCGGCAGGATTTGTTGTAGCCCTTGCTTCAATGCTTTCTTTTTTAACAGATGAAATTGCTCCGGTAACGTTGCCTTTTTTCTGAGAGCCGTAACCAATTACAATAACTTCATTAAGTTTATTGGTTTCTTCCGTCATTGTTACATTAATTGTAGTCCGGTTGTCTGCAGTTTCCGTTTTTTGTGTAAAACCCAAGAACGAATAAATGATTGTAGGATTTGTTAAATTTGATGGGAATGACAATGTATAATTTCCATCAAAATCCGTTGAAGCATTGTAGTTTGAATCTTTTATAGAAATGCTTACGCCTGGTAACGTATTGTTTTTATCATCAGTTACTTTTCCGGTTATGCTTTTTTGCGCTTGACCATAATGGAGAGTTGGCAGCCATAAACATAATAGTAAAGGAATAAAATTCAGCTTCCTAATTAATAGTTTTTTCATTTGGTGATAGTTTTTGGTTAATTAAAATCCGATAGTTTTTCTTTTTTTAGTTTTTTTAATTGTTATAAAAGCAGTTTACTTTTTGGCTTCGGTTTCAAACCTGATCGATAAAATGCGATGAATTTTTAATCTGTTTTTTTTAGTTTTTTAGTTTTTGCTTACAGATCAAATTTTATTCCTTGCGCCAATGGTAAACTAGTAGTATAATTGATTGTATTGGTTTGTCTTCGCATGTATACTTTCCACGCATCAGACCCAGATTCTCTTCCTCCTCCGGTTTCTTTTTCTCCTCCAAAAGCGCCGCCAATTTCAGCGCCGGAAGTTCCTATATTTACATTTGCAATGCCACAATCAGAACCTGTAACGGATAAGAACAGTTCAGCTTCTCTTAAATTATTGGTCATTATTGCCGATGATAATCCTTGCGCAACACCATTTTGAACAGCAATCGCATTCTCAACAGTTCCTGAGTATTTAAGCAAATACAATACAGGAGCAAAAGTTTCATGCTGTACGATTTCAAATGAATTATCTGCCTCAGCAATTGCAGGTTTTACATAACAGCCGCTTTCGTATCCTTCGCCAGAAAGTACACCGCCATCTACTAGAATTTTACCTCCTTCGGCAACTACTTTTTCAAGAGCATAATTATACATTTCGACAGCTTGTTTGTCGATTAACGGTCCAACATGATTGTTTTCATCCAAAGGATTTCCAATACGTAATTGTTTGTAAGCCGACACGATTGCATCTTTTACTTTATCATAAATGCTTTCATGAATAATTAATCGACGCGTAGATGTACATCTTTGACCTGCAGTTCCTACAGCTCCAAAAACTGCACCAATAACGGTCATTTTAATATCAGCATCCGGCGTTACAATAATAGCATTGTTTCCGCCCAATTCTAATAACGATTTTCCTAAACGTCCTGCAACAGTCTGTGCGACTATTTTACCCATGCGAGTAGAACCTGTCGCAGAAATTAACGGAATACGGCTATCATTTGTTAGTATTTCACCAATTTTATAGTCGCCGTTGATCAAACAGGAAATTCCTTCGGGAAGATTGTTTTCTTTGATAACCTCGGCAATAATATTTTGACAGGCAATTCCGCAAAGAGGTGTTTTTTCAGATGGTTTCCAAACGCAGACATCACCGCAAATCCAAGCCAACGCTGTGTTCCAAGCCCAAACTGCTACTGGAAAATTAAATGCCGAAATTATCCCAACAACCCCCAAAGAATGGTATTGCTCATACATTCTGTGCCCTGGACGTTCTGAATGCATGGTTAAGCCATGAAGCTGACGTGAAAGTCCTACAGCAAAATCGCAGATATCGATCATTTCCTGTACTTCGCCATAACCTTCCTGCAATGATTTTCCCATTTCATAAGAAACCAGTTTACCTAAAGCTTCTTTGTTTTTACGCAGTTTTTCTCCAAACTGACGTACAATTTCACCGCGCTGAGGTGCAGGCATTACTCTAAATGTTTTGAAAGCAGTTGTTGCGGCCTCCATTACTTTTTCATAATCTGCAGCTGTCGAAGTTTTAACTTTGGCAATTAACTGTCCGTCAACAGGAGAAAAACTTTCTAGTATTTCTCCGTTCGAAAAATGGTTTAATCCTGTTGAGGTTCCTTCGTTAATTTCCTTTATGCCTAATTGGTCTAAAGCTTCTTTTATTCCAAATTGTAATTCTGTTGTTGTCATTTTGACCTTTTTTGATTGTGTTATTCAACTCTTATCGGGCATTATAAGAAGTTGATTTATTTGATAATGTAGATTGCTGTAAATCAATCTGAATATTATGATTTTTGCAGTTTAACATCTGTACTCTCAAATATTTTATCGGCAGATGAAGCAACAAATCCTTGATACAATTCTCCGTTTGACATTGGATAACGAAGTGCAAATTCATAGTAACAAGATGGAATTTCTAGAGCTCCTTCTTCAAAATCAATTGTATACAAATCAGCCAGTGTGCTCGATTGCTCTAATAATTGTTCTGGAGTACCTTTAATTTTTCCGCCAGATTCGTTTAATTTCCAACCGCTGTTTTCTAAGAAAGTGTTCAGCTCTTCTAATGTTTCAAAATCTTTTAAAGCATTTGTATTTATAGTAAAGTGATTGGCTCTAAATCCATAAACATACATCCAGGCCGCATATTCAGATTCGCTCAATAATGATTTATAGATTTTCTGAGAATCTGCTTTCCAAACAGAACCGCTTAATACTAATTCAGGATTCTTGAATGTATCATCGTCACAACTGTTCAAAATGTCTTTTACAGTTTCCTGTAATTCAGCAGAGCATTTTTCTAATTCCAGTTCAGAAATAAAAATTCTTGGTGCATCTTTGTCTGTAGCGTGTTCGTAATGCTTGGCAAATAATTTTTTGGTTTCAAAATTGTATTCTCCTTTTGCTTCGTAACCAACATTTAAAAATGGTTTTTCTAATACCTCTATATTAATACGTTTATCATTAAAAGTTCGAATTGCGATATGGTCATTTTTTATTACTTCACCTTTTTCTTCTAATAATTCATGAATTTTTTTTGCTGATGGAGTGATAGCAGCATACTGCTCCCATAGTTTTGTAAGTAATTGATCTTTATTCATTTTGGTTGTGTTAAAAATGTGTGATTATGACACAAATCTATATAAAACGATGTTATTATAACACTGTGTGTACGTGATTATTAATAATTAGACATTTTGTGATTGTTTTTTTGTAATTTTGACACTTTAAATGCTGGAATCAGCTTTAGAATTGTCAAAATAGTATAATCAATCCAAAAAAATGAGCCATGGCAAGCATAAAAAACAATGAAAATACTGACTATTTAGATAAAGAAATCATCAAAAAACTTAGTGAAAACGGAAGAGTGCCATTTTCTGATTTAGCTAAAGAATTAAACATATCAAATTCGCTCGTACATTTGAGGGTCAGGAAATTGCAGGAGTCTGGAATTATTACCGGATTTTTAGTAAAACTGAATGCCAAAGAACTTGGTTATGAAACGGTTACCTATACAGGAATTGTTACTAAAGAAGCGCGTTTTTCTTACTCAATTGCTGAAAAATTGAAAGAAATTCCTGAGGTAATTGAATGCCATTGGGTTTCTGGAAAATATGCTTTGTTTATTAAAATTGTATCCTATAATAATGAAGAACTTCGTAAAATTTTATACGAGCAAATTCATCAAATTGAAGGTGTAGGAAGCACCGATTCTTTTTTCTCATTTGGTTCTGCATTTGAAAAAAATGTGCCTGTATAAAAATGAAAAAAATAAGGCTGAAGAAAAAAGTTTCTTCAGCCTTATTTTTTAATTTAAGTTTGGTTGTTCTGTTAACCATCTTGTTAGTGTATTCATTATTTTGTCTTGATCTTGCTCTGAAAAGTTTTTTATTCTAGTGGCATGACTTCCACCGGCTAAAACCATTTTTAAAGCATCAAGATTTGAATTAGGAGTAGGAGAACAAGATTCCCAAGTATCATAACCGCCATAAATGTATAGTATTTTGGATCCTTTATTTTCTACATAATCCCTCACTTTTTTAATGTATTTTGGATTATATGTTATTTGAACATCTTTTGGCGCGAATCGATTGTTTGAAGTACTTTTTACAGTCGTCAATAAATCTTTAACAGGTGTAAAATCAAATCCATAATACCCTAGTTCGCTCATGTGTTGGTAGTAAGATGGCAATAGATCATAATAGTTTTTGTCGTTGTAATAACCAATTCCAACAATTTTGTTCATATAATCAAACAGTGCTTTTGATGATGCTGTGTTATCAGGAATGTCTTCACATTTTCCTCCCCACTGCCAGAACGAAAAAGGAAATTCGAGAACGCCATATTCTAAAGCTTCATCAAAAGAAACCTCAGTAAAAGTCATTTTTTCTTGTTCAGCATAAGCTTTAATTTCTTTAAGAAGTGCTGCTCTGTTTTGTAATAAAGTGCGCTGAAAATCAACTATTTTTTTACGGCATTCACCAGTTCCTACAGTTGCCAGATGCTTTTCGATTCTAGGATCTTCCTGTGTGTTTATTAAAGGTGCCACATACGGAACCGCAACATCAATATCGTCAGGATACTTCGATTTGTAAATTAAGGTCGTTTCGCCGCCTTTACTAATTCCTGTCGAAATCCATTTTCCTGTATACAATTGTTTCAATTTTGTTACAATCGAGTGATAATCTTCGATCGCCTGATCATTTGTTAAATATTTCCATTGAATTGGGTTAGGTCTCGAGTTTCCATAAAAACGATATTCAACAATTACTTGATTTGTATGTAATAAAGAACTCAATTCTGTTTTTTTATAACGTGCAGCATAACCTTCGGTTTCGATCACCATTGGACTTTTGAAATCTAAATGCGATAAATACACATAATGCTTAAAAGTGCCTTTTTTCGGATTGTTATGATCTAAAGGTTCGTTAAGAACTAATTGATACGACTCGCTAAAACCGTCAAGGTCTTTGGTTTTTGTAATAACAGCATCAGGAAATAATTCTTTCAGTTTATTTTCTAAACCTGTCTGAGGTGCGGTTTCAGTTTGAGCAAAACTAGTCCAGAATGTCAAGGAAACAGTCAGTACTACTAAAATGTGTTTTAACTTTTTCATTATTGTTTAAAATTGTTTTTTATAAAAATAAGGTCATAAAGTCTAATCAATTTGTACTATATTAACCTTAAGTTAGCATATGTTATCTGGTTTTGGGGTGAAATAGTATTATCATAAAATAATCTTCTATTTTTAGTAAAATTTCAACAAAATACATGGAACCAATACAACTTATTTCAGATCATTTCATTGAAGAAAAATGCAATTTTAAAGAACTTATAGAAAGACTTCGTGCTGGGTTTTCGACTTCGGCTATCCAAGTGCCTATGCGTCATCATCATGATTATCCTAATCCTGCAGAAGAGAAAGATTCAACATTACTGCTAATGCCGGCGTTTCAAGCGGGTAGAGATTTAGGAGTAAAAATAGTAACTGTGAGTCCCAATAATGGTAAATACGATTTGCCTTCAATACAAGGAACTTATATTTATCTCGACGGGCATAAAGGAAATATAAAAGCAATTCTGGATGCAAAATCGTTAACAGGAAAACGTACCGCAGCGACATCTGCATTGGCTAGCAGTTATCTTTCTCGAAAAGAGTCTTCGTCTATGCTGATGATTGGTACAGGAGCTTTAGCTATAAATTTGATTCAAGCGCATGCAAGCGTCAGACCAATTAAAGAAGTTTATGTTTGGGGAAGAACTATAGAAAAAGCACAATTGGTTTGTGATGCACTCAAAAATTCTTCGTTTACCTGCAAGCCGGTTTCAACTGTAGAAGAAGTTATTTCTCAAGTTGATATTATTTCGGCTGCGACTTTATCGCCTGTTCCACTTGTTTTTGGAAAATGGCTGAAAGCAGGACAGCATTTAGATCTTGTTGGTGCTTATAAAAAAGATATGCGTGAAGCAGATGATGAAGCCGTTTTAAAATCAAGTTTATTTCTTGATACTTATCAAGGCGGACTTAAGGAAAGCGGTGATATTTTGATTCCGCTGACAAGTGGAATTATCACAAAAGAAACGATCAAAGCAGATTTGTTTGAACTGTGCAGCAATACAAAAACAGGTAGAACATCTGATACTGAAATCACCTATTTTAAATCCGTTGGACATGCTTTAGAGGATCTTGTTGCAGCTGGATATTTTTATGAAGAGTATAATTTAAAAACACAAAAAAATGTCTAAAACATATCAAAATATTTGTAATAATATTGATTATAAAGCAGAGGCAGATGTACTGCAGATAAAAACAATTGATATGCATACAGGCGGTGAACCTTTGCGCGTAATTGTTTCTGGTTTTCCAAAATTGAAAGGAAATACGGTTTTAGAATACCGACGAGATATAAAAGAAAACTACGATTATTTAAGAACAGCATTGATGTTTGAGCCTCGTGGTCATGCTGATATGTACGGTTGTATTTTGCTTCCGCCAAATGATGATGATGCCGATTTTGGGATTCTTTTCATGCATAATGAAGGTTACAGCAGTATGTGCGGTCATGCGGTTATTGCGATAAGCACTTTGGCTGCAAAAATGAATTGGATAACAATAAAAGAAGGGGAGAATGAATTGAAAATTGATGCTCCTTGCGGTCGAATTTTTTCGTTTGTAACCATTTTAAATGGCGAAGTAACAGGAGTGAGGTTTCATTGCGTACCTAGTTTTGTTGTAGGTTTAGATCGTATTGTAAACGTTCAGGGAGTGGGAGATGTTGTTTATGATTTGGCTTATGGCGGTGCTTTTTATGCTTATGTTGATTTGAGGAAAAATACGCATTTGAATTTCGGTTTAACCGAAGAAAATTACCGTACTATTATTCAAAACGGTGTTGATATAAAACATGCCGTAATGGATCAGGATAAAGAAATTCAGCATCCGTTTGAGGAGGATTTGAGTTTTTTATACGGCACTATTTTTATTGATGAACCGCTTGATATTTCTAATCACAGCCGAAACGTTTGTGTTTTTGCTGATGGAGAAGTTGATCGTTCCCCAACAGGTTCAGGTGTTTCTGGAAGAATTGCGATTGAAAAAGCGAGAAATGCTATAAATTTGAATGAATTTATTACGATAGAAAGCATAACAGGAAGTACTTTTACAGGATCTCTTGTTAGAGAAGAAAAATTTGGACCTTTTAAAGCTGTAATTCCGCAAGTAGAAGGAACTGCTTTTGTAACCGGAGTAAATACGTTTTTAATAGATCCAAAAGATCCTATGAAAAATGGTTTTATACTTAGATAGTTAAAAAGTGTAGTGTATTTACTAGAAACTATTTAACACATAGAAACATAGGTTTGTTTTATTGGGTAAAAGATTAAAATAAATGACACATCATTTACACATAGAGGTTCTATGTGCATTCATGCAAAGTGAAACGCCTTTTAACGCGACAAAAAGCTATGTTTCTATGTGTTGAAAGTAATCGCGCCCAACGGGTTTAGATAATGTAATTAATCAATTTAAAAAAAATATATAAAATGACAATTGGTATAGGAGGCTCAACTGCTGCTGCGGAGTTAGAGAAAATAGAAAATATGACATTGGATGTAAAGCCAATTCAACCAGAAGAATATTTAGCTCGTTTAAAAAAGGCTGTCGCTGTTATGAAAGACAGCAATGTAAAAGTGCTTTATGTTAACGCAGGAACAAACCTTTATTATTTTACGGGAACCAAATGGAATCCGTCAGAAAGAATGGTGGGCGCTTTATTGTATGACGATGGAACGCTGGATTATATTGTTCCAAAGTTTGAAGAAGGTACTTTTAAAAAATACATGCAATTAAACGGGAAAATTAATTGCTGGGAAGAGCACGAATCTCCTTACGCTTTGATGGGAGAATTATTGAAAAGTAAAAATATTGTAAGCGGAAATGTTGCAATAGACGAATCGGCTCCTTATTTTTTGGTTGATGGTGTTGTAAAAACAAATCAGTCATATACTATTATCAATGCACTTGCTATAACATCGGCCTGTCGTATGCAAAAATCGGCTAATGAAATTGCAATTATTCAAAGAGCAAAAGATATTACAATGGTTGTACAGCGTGCAGCGGCAAAAATATTACGACCTGGAATTACAGCTGCGGAGGTTACTAAATTTATAAATGAAGCGCACATAAAAGCAGGTGCTGTTGCTGGTTCTTATTTTTGTATTGTTTTATTTGCTGATGATACACAATATCCGCATGGTGTTTCTGTGCCTCAGGATTTAAAAGAAAATGGAGCAGTTATTATTGATACTGGTTGTAAGCTGGAAGGATATATCTCAGATATTACAAGATCGTATTCGTACGGAACTCCGTCTGAAGAATATAAAACGATTTGGAATTTAGAAAGAGCAACGCAGCATGCTGCTTTCGAAGCTGCTCAAATAGGAGCATCATGCGGATCTGTTGATGATGCAGCTAGAAAGGTATTGGCAGAAGCGGGCTTAGGCCCAGATTATAATTTACCGGGATTACCGCATAGAGTAGGGCACGGAACAGGTTTGGATATTCATGAATATCCCTATTTAGTAAGAGGCAGTAAAATTGAACTTCTTGAAGGAATGGTGGTTAGCAACGAACCAATGATTTGTATTCCTGGAAAATTCGGAATTCGTCACGAAGACCATTTCTATATGACAGAAAATGGACCAAAATGGTTTACAAATCCAATGGAAAGTGTTGAAAATCCGTTTGGATATTAAGCACAAGAAACACACATTAATTCGTGAAAATTAGTGTTTAAATTATATTGTTTTGCATGAAGTCTTTATGATTAATGGTATAAAATGAAAAACCGCTGAAAGAGATTCTTTCAGCGGTTTTGTTTTTTAGAATTTTATTGTAATTATTTTTTAGGATTACTTAACGATTAGTTTTTTTCTCTGAGTGAAATTACCATCAGTAAGTACTACGTGGTAAATGCCAGTTGGTAGATTTTTTAAAGTGTAACTCGATGTATTGCGAACAGTATCTATTACAGCACCAACATTATTGTAAATCGTAATTACAGCAGTTGCAATATTTATATTTTCAAAATTGAAATTTACAACATCAGTTGCTGGATTCGGGAACATTGAGAATGATTTTTTACCCATTAAAAGATTATTTCCTTCAGCTCCAGAAAGTGGCAGATTGATGTCAAGGTAATTACTCCAAGCGCTCGTTCCTGATGCATTTGCGGCTCTTACTCTGAATCGGTAAGCTGTTTCAGTTCCTTGTTTCGGAATCCATAAATAGTATGTAGTTGATGTTCCTGTAGTTGTCCATCCAGTTGCAGCTTTGTATAACTGTACTTCATAGCTGGTTGCAGTCGCAACTTCTGTCCAAGAAGCATAGAATCCAGATGAATAAACTCCTGAATTTCCAATATTTGTTGGAGTATTTAAAGTAACCGGATTAGGGTTTGAAGCTCCAAAAGTTACCGTGTAATCTTCAACTTCTCCATCGCCAATATTATCGCATGGTGTTGCAGGATTTCCGTTGTATTTCATTACAATACGCATTCTCGTTGTTCCAGTTCCATCTGCAACTGTAAAATTACCAGTAACTGTACCTGTTGACGAAAGTCCGTTGATTACTTTTTCAGAAGGTTCAAAAGTGTTGTTCTTGTTGTAATCAATCCAAATTCCCCAAGATTCTGAATAGTTAGAACCTGAAAAACCTGGAGTTAAACTTACGGCAACACTAGTATTAGGTGTTAATGTTATATTTTTAGAAGTATAATTTCCGTAACCCGAAGCATCTGCACCAGATGTAGTAGTGAAACTTCCAATTGTAACATCTTTGATATATTCGTATGAGTTGCTTCCTTGTGCTGTGCAATAAGCAGATGCAGCTTCAATAACAGCAGTTGCTACATTCGAATAATCTGAAGAAACAGTATTAGCATTCGCCTTAACTCTGTATGTATACGTGTTTCCAGCAGTTAATCCAGTGTTAGTGTACGTAACCACATTTGCTCCTAAGGTTGCAATACTGCTGTAAACACCATCCGCAGAAGCTCTTTCTACAGTATATCCTGTCTCGTTAGTGGCATTATCCGCCCAAGTTAAAACAGCTTGAAGGCTGGTTGAATTTGCTGCTGCAACTAAATTTGTTGGAGCCGCAACAGTTATTCCGCCTGTTGCTCCAGCAATAATAGCTTGATTAGGCTGTGTATTATAAGCAAATTCTGAAATCGTATAACCATCTCCGTTTGCAGTTACTTTTACCTTAAACCACCCGTAGCAAGTTCTGCCTCTTCTGCTGTATTCAAAACCTACATAAGCCGTTTGATTGTCCCAAGCAGTGTAAGATGCGGTACGTAAATCTAATTGATTAGGATATGCGCCTGGAGCCGTAAAGTTACTTGTTGCGCCTATTGATGTTCCTGCAGCAATTTTAGTTATGTTTCGTGTTCCAGTTTCAGTAACAAGTCGTTTGCCATACGTTTCAATTTTTAAAGCATTAGCAGCATATTGCCACGCGCCATACTCCGTATTGTCTCCAATTCCTAAATCAAAATATTGCCATACTGCTGCTGGTGAAGCAACATAATCTGGATTGTTCACATAATAGATTCCATAAGGAGATTCGAATTTTAAATTTATTGTTTTTGCAGCATTGTCAAGTGTTGCAATTCCACCTGTAATTGCAGCATCTTTAAACGTTACAATTACTGCAGCATCATTAGCTGGTAAATGTGAACTTGCTTTTCCTGTAAAAGTAAGAGCCGCTTTTGAGTTACTCTGCAAGGTTAAAACCGCTGTTAAACCTGCTGGCACGCCAGTAATAGTGTAGTCCGTATTTGCAGTAAAAGTACCAGAGCTTTTTGTAAAAGTTCCATTATTTGTAGACAATGAAATTACGGCATTTGTGGTAACACCTCCATCATTAGCATCTGCTTCATATAAAGTATCAGTAGAAAGAACAACAGCTGTTTTTGGAGTCATTCCAGTATAAATCGTAGCTCCCGGCTGTGTATTATAAGCATATTCAGTAATGCTGAAACCATCGCCATTTGCGTCAACCGTAACTTTAAACCAGCCATAACAAGTTAAACCATCAATAAGATAGTCGAAACCAACATATCCAGTTTTTCCGTCCCAATTGGTATACGATGCTGTGCGTAAATCTAATTGATTAGGATAGGCACCCGGAGCTGTAAAATTACTTGAAGCGCTTATAGGAGAATTAGCAGGAAGGAGTGTAATGTTTCTCGTTCCAGCTTCGCACACTAATTTTTTGGCGTAAGTTTCAATTTTTAAAGCATTTGCAGTATATCTCCATGAGCCAAAAGCGGGATCATCGCCTTTGTTTATTTTAAACGCTTTCCAAGTTTGAGCTGCAGATGCTGTTGCGTCTGGCATATCGACAAAGAAAATACCATATGGATCTACAAACTTAAAGTCGTAATTTAAGCTGGTACAAGTTAAATCTGCAGTTCCGCCTGTGAAAGCCGCAGGTAAAAATGTAATCGCCCCTTTTGCATTGTTGACAGTTTGATGATTTGCAGCATTTCCCGTTAAAGTTACCGTTAATTGTGAGTTTGAATTAACAGTGATTACAGGTGTAATTCCTGCTGGAAAAGTGTGAGAAAAATGAGTTCCAGAAGTCATTGTTCCCGATGAAAGAGCAAATGTTTTTCCTGAAAGCGTTACAATTGATGCGGTATCAAAAGAACCATTATTAGAGACAGCTTCTTTAAACGAACTCGTGTTTACCGTTAATAAACCTCCGGTCGAGTTTACTCCGGTTGCAATAAGATTGGCTGCTTGCCAAAGTGATTTTCTTGCTGGATGTTCTAAGGCAGCAACCATACGGTCAATTTGTCCTTGAGTGTACATTTTGTAACAGCCTTGAGCACCGTTGTAGCCCATGTAGTTTTCATTGTTAACTCGGTCTCCGTTGCAGTTTGTACCTTGAGTACAAGCTAAAGTATGTTTTCCGTCTTCAAGAGGAGTATCGTCTACCTCATCAGTACCTGTACAGCCTCCTTCAAAAGTATGAATTAGGTTCAAGAAATGCCCGAATTCATGAGTAAGTGTAGCCGAAAATTCTGTGCTGTAGGAGTTGTCATAAAGATAAGCTCCATTAAAAACAACTCTCGCCGTATTACTCGCAGTCATTCCAGAATCAGGATACCACGCAACGCCTGAATTATTTAAAGCTCCATCTGCGTATAAATCGTTTTGAATGTAAACGTTCATGTATTTTGTATTGTCCCAAGCATCAGCTGCGATTTGATCGTCGTAACCGCCGCCGTTACCAAAACCATTTTTAGCAGGATGAAATACAACTCCCGAAGTACAGCCGCCGTTTGGATCGATTTTAGCAAGTTTAAATTCGATTTTCAAAGTGCCTCTTCTGGCTTGAAAAAAAGGATCAACCGTTTGATAGTCGGCATTACGGCCGTTAAAATCATCATTAAGATGTTGTAAATGGTTTACTATTTTTTGATAAGTAACTGTTTTTCCGCTTTGAACATCGCCGTAAATGTGAAATACTACAGGGATGACATAAGAGGTTTCGGCCATTTTACCAGTTTTTGATTTTCTGGCCGCACTAAAGTTTTTACTAAAAGCATCAAAGTCTTGTTTTTCTTTTAGTGCATGAGGATTTGATTTGTAGATTTTTTCGTTCTCCTCGCTCGTCCGACAGGGAAGACCTTGAGCGCTCATTTTAAGCATCATAAGTAATGACGCGAATAAAAATAATTTTGTTTTCATAAATGTAGGTATTTGTTTAGTTGAACCAAAGATATTTTTATATGAAAAGACATACTTATACTATTTTATTCGGTTATGATATGAAATTATCTTAAAATTAACTTTAAAAATGTGTTATGTGTTTTTATTCAGTTAATTACGTGTGCTATTGTTTTCTTTTAATGTTTATGCAGGAAACCAAATGTTTCAGTTTATTCCAAAGAAAAAGCAGGCGTTTTTAAGGCGCCTGCTTCAATTCAATGAGATATTAAATTGCTTACTAATTCAAATTAAAACTTATCCCAGAATAATTTTGTTGTCATTTTATCACCGCCAATTGCTGTTGCGGCTGCATTGTAGTTAGCCGTATTTAAAGTAGCGTCAAATAAAGAATAAATGTTTCTTACTGGTACTTTTCCTTCTGCTTCAGTAACTGCTGTTATTGGTGCAACTAAAATAGGGAAGTCTAATCTTCTGTATTCCGTCCAAGCTTCAAATCCGCGGTTGTAGTATGCAATCCAAAGCTGATACGCTATTTTTTGTTTATCAGTTCCAAAAGCTGTAGCATAAGCAACATCTGTTCTGGCTAGGTAAGTATTGGTATCAGCAGTTGAAACTCCCCAGTAATCCATACTTGAACGAATTCCTTTCTCGTAATATTCTGCAGCTGTCGCGCCTACACTAAAACCTCTGCTGGCAGCATCTGCAAGTAAAAAACAAGTTTCAGTATAATCAAAGATTACTCCCGGATTTGTTCTTTCTTTTATTCGTACACCTACATTCGAAAAGTTTTTGTAACTAACTTGTTGTGCATAAGGCGCGCCTTTATAGGCTCCGGCAATTTTTGAAGCTGGATTAAAAAAGATGTCTCTTCTAGGATCAGATTTTCCGTTTAATTCGTTTACAAAAAATTCTGTCGGCATGATTTGGCTTTCGTTTACCAAACTGTTGTATAATGGATTTTGGTCAACGATAGTTTTGTAATATTGAAATAAAGCATTTTCGGCATTATTTCCAATTACGCCCGAGCTGTATGCAGCTTCTACCATTGCTTTAGCTTTGGCGGCATCAACATCGGCTAAGTGCATTCCTAGTTTTAGTTTAACACTATTGGCTAGTTTTTTCCATTGTGACACTTTTCCTTTGTAAATAAGATCAGCTGATCCGAAACTGTCATAACTGCTATCCATATCTGCAATAGCAGCATCTAAACGAGCAGCTAAATCTAAATAAACCGTTTTTGCATCGTCGTATTTTGGATTTGGATATTTTTCTATATCTAAAGCTTCTGAATATACAATGTTTCCAAAAAGATCAACTAGTGTTTGATAAGCCATTATAATTTGAACTTCCAAAATAGCAATTCTATTTTTTTTAACTGCTGCCTCAACAGGACCTAAAGCTTGCTCTTCGGTTATTTTCTTTTTTGCAATTACGAAATCCTGCAGTACATCTCTATAAAGTATTACAGAATGCGAGTTGCCTAGGTTTCTTTTGGCTTGATTGTAATTTACTTCGTCTGTATAAGTCGATGTAGTCCAATGCTGGGCATATCCTCTAAAATTATTATCATTAACAGAAGCATTAGTCAAGAAATAAGAATAATTTACTTGAGAACTTGTCATTAAACTTCCTGGTAAGGCTGAGGTGTATGCTTTTGTATTCTCGTTTAATCTATCGATATCTTCACAAGAAACGGCAGAACTTAGCAATATTCCTGCAAGGAGTATGGTTGTTATTTTTTTCATTTTGTTTGTTTTTAGAATTGAACTTTGATATTAAAGTTGTACTCTTTTGTTGTTGGTAATACTCCAGTTTGGAAACCTTGCATATTTCCAGATGATGTTCCAGCTTCTGGATCAGCATATGGAAGATTTTTGTGGATAATCCATAAATTGCTTCCATTTACTGCAAAAACAAGACTGTTGATGAAAGTATGTGTCAGGTATTTTGAAGGGAATTTATAACTTAAACCTACTTCGCGTAATTTTACATAAGAAGCGTCGTAAACATAAGCTTCCTGCGGCATAGAGTTGTAAGTGTTATAATCTGCAGGAACAACTGTTGTGTTAGGTGTGCCATCTGCTTTTACTCCTGGAAGAATAATTCCACCGCCATCAGCAATTGCATTTCTTATAGGGTTTCCTAAGTGATTGTTTCCAACGGTACTTTGGTAAATACCTGTAGTGTGCCCATATTGTTGATCCAGCGACCATACGCTTCCGCCTTTTTTCATGTCTATTAAAAAGTTGAATGCGAAATCTTTGTAACGGAAAACGTTGTTGATACCACCAGTCCAGTCAGGATTTACGTCACCAATTGTTGCTCCGGCTACTACTTCATATAGGCCGTTTGCTTTTACAACTCTTTCACCATCTAAGTATTTAAATCCTCTTCCAATAAATTGACCAATTGGTTTTCCAACCTCAGCAATGTATCCTACACCTTGAAACGAACTTATCGAAAGTCTCTCGGCACCATTTAGATCAATAACTTTGTTTCTGTTAGATGCCCAGTTGATTCTTGCTTCCCATGAAAAGTTTTTGGTTTGAAACGGAATCACATTCAACGAAAGTTCATAACCTTTGTTTTCAACATTACCACCATTAATCCATTGTCTGCTGTAACCCGTTTGCACCGGTACTTCGATAGATAAAATTTGGTTTGTAGTATTGGTTTTGTAGTATGAAAAATCTAAACCAATTCTGTTTTTTAAGAATTTAAGCTCAACACCAGCCTCAACACCTTTTGTAAGCTCACTTTTTAAGTTAGAATTACTTTTGTTGTTTTCATTTGAAAAACGAATTCCATCAGGACCAAAATTGCTGTTTTTTGCAAACGTTGATTGAATAACGGCAAACTCAGCGTCGTTACCAGTTTCTGCATAGTTTAAGCGAAGTTTTCCAAAAGATAACCAGTCTGCATTAAGATGTTTGCTGAAAATGTAAGTTCCAGTAATAGATGGATAAGTATAAGTATTGTTTTTCTTAGGAAGTGTAGAAGATTGATCTACTCTGTATGAACCCTCAACAAAAAAAGTTTCATCAAAATTGAAAGTGGCATTTGCATAAACACTATTTGTACCTATTGTTTCGTAAAACTCGTCAGGATAGTTAATAGGAGCAATCGTGTTGCTTAACATGTATTTACCAGGAACAATTAAGCCTCCATTGGTTCTGGCATAAGTATTACTATTTACTGAACGTCTTGTATTTCCTCCTAATAATCCGTAAAATTTAATTGTTTCTGTAATATCAGTTTTAAAGTTTAAGATTAAATCTAAATTGATTTCACGGAATGTTTTGTCATATCTAGAATACTGTCCTAACATATTTGCTGTTCTTTTAGAACCAACCGCAATGCGCTCTTCTTGCAATTGAGTGTAGTAATCAACAGATCCTTTACCTACAATGTTTAACCAGCTTGCTACATCTGTGCTTAATGCAAAATTACCAAAGAAACGATCTCTGTTTAAAGAGTTGTAATTGTTGTAACGCTGAAAGTATGGGTTGTCATGAAACTGAACACTTAAGTCCGTTGGTCCGCCAACACTCCAAGTAGTGTTTCTTTTTGTTAAATTGTAAGCATCTTCTAAATCCTGAAAATCAGCACTCATATTGTACCATTGTCTTACACTGCTCAGGTAGTTGTTTCCACCGTCTCCGTAACCCGTTTCGTTCATTCCCTTAGCGTATGCTTTCAAGTAATTTGCCGAAGCAGAAATTTTTGTTCTTGAACTAAGTTTGTAAGTTGACGAAAAGTTAAAGTTGTCTTTTTTGTTACTGCTGTTTGGAAGAATTCCTTGTGTTTGGTTATAGTTTGTATATCCAAATCTAAAATCTCCATTTTCATTTGATGCCGAAACAGCGATGTTGTTCGTATAGGTAAGACTCTTTTGGTAAAAACTGTTTGGATTCTTTTTTACAGGTGTCCAAGGCTTTGCAATACCGTACGTAGGCAATTCTGGGTAAAAAGAGTTCCAGTTGTAAACCAATAAATTTGGATCGTATTTTGGTCCCCAAGATGCATCATCTGTTGCTGCATAAGGGTGTGTACCACTGCCTAAATCTACAGTTCCGTAAAAATCACCATATCCGCTGCCGTATTGATTTTGGTATTCCGGTAATGTTTTTTTGTCTACAGATCCAACATTTACTCCACTTGTAAAAGTAATTCCTAGTCCGCCTTTAGATTTGCTTCCTTTTTTTAATGTAACGAGGATAACACCATTTGCAGCTCTAGAACCATACAAAGCAGAAGCCGCAGCACCTTTTAAAACGTTCATAGATTCAATGTCGTCAGGGTTTATATCTGATGCCGCATTTCCGTAATCGTATCCACCAGTATTTCCACCAATTTTTTGTTCGATTGAATTTGTGTTGTCGTTATTTAAAGGAATTCCGTCTACAACCCATAAAGCTTGGTTGTTTCCTGTAAGAGAAGACGATCCACGAATAATAACATTTGTTGATCCGCCAATGTTGTTGTTTCTTCTAATGTCAACACCAGCCACTTTTCCCGAAATAGAGTTGGCAACGTTTCCACTGTTAACTCTTGTCAAATCTTCGCCTTTTACTTCTTGTGTAGCATAACCAAGAGATTTTTTCTCTCTTTTAACACCTAAGGCTGTCACTACAATTTCTTGAAGCGCTGTTGAACCTCCAGACATTTTAAGATTTATCTTATTTGTAGATGCTGGAACTTCCTGAGATTTCAGTCCTATATAGCTAAATGTTAAAACTTGGTTTGCAGATGCGCTGATGGAAAAAGCGCCGTCAAAGTCTGTTTGTGTTCCTGTTTTGGTTCCTTTGATGGATACACTTACGCCTGGTAAAGGCAGTCCTGCGTCATCGGTAACAACTCCTGTCACTATTCTTTCCTGGGCAAAGATTAGCTGCGTTGCAAATACAAAAAAGAGTATCGCAATCTTTCTAAAATAAAGGTTAATTCTCATATTATGATTTTATGATTAGTAAGTGCAAATATTTTGCATTTATGGTTTTTTTTATGCCAATATATTATCATAAAATCAGATTATATTATCGTGTTTTGAGTATTGTTTATTTTGGTATTTTGCGCTTGTAAGTATTTATTTGCTTAAAGATGTTGTTGTTTTATATGTTTTAAAACTTGAAGACATTTGGTCAAGATAATCTAGATATTAAAAAAGTATAAAAACTTCATTTTCAGAATAAAAAAAACAGTTACAAAATTGCTCTTGTAACTGTTTTTTTATGATGATAAATTTAAAGCCCAACGGGACATGTGATTAAGTTAGGCTTTTAGAAAATAAAATTAATTTCGCAAAGGATTAAATTTTAGGCACAATATTGTCATTTCGACGAAGGAGAAATCTCCGTAAGAAACTCTACAAAGATTGGCCTTACGTTGCGGAGTTACTCGCGAAGATTTCTCATTCGTCGAAATGATAAAGCTTTGCGATTTTGTTCCTTAACTTAATGATATTGACCTCTGGGACTTAAAAATAAGCTATTTGCGCTGCATCAAATTTTCTATATCTGCGATTTCGATAGGCAATGCTTCCGAAAGATTTATGTTTCCATCTTCTGTAAGCAGGTAATCATTTTCTAATCGACAGCCGATTCCTTCTTCTCTAATATAAATTCCGGGTTCGCAGGTAAACACCATTCCTTTTTCTAAAACGCGGGAATACAATCCAACATCATGAACATCAAGACCTAAATGATGAGCCGTTCCGTGCATGAAATATTTCTTATAAGCAGGATAATCAGGATTTTGATTGGCAATATCGTCAGCAGTAATTAGTTTTAGTTTAATCAGCTCTTGTTCTATTAAAGCTGCCATTTGTTTTTCGTAATCGCTATGACGAATACCGGGCTTTAGCAGTTTTGAACCTTCTTTTAAACAATGCAAAACAGAGGAATATACTTCGCGCTGGCGAGGTGAAAAAACACCATTTACGGGAACACATCGCGTAGTATCTGAATTGTAGTTGGCATAACAAACACCAAAATCTACCAAAATCATATCATTTTCTTTGCAAACGGCATCATTAGTATTGTAATGCAAAGCGCAGGCATTTTTTCCAGAAGCAATAATAGGTCGAAAAGCATGACGAGAAGCACCATTTTTAATTACTTCGTAAATCAGTTCTGCCTCTAGTTCAAACTCTTTAATGTTTGGTTTAACTGCTTTTAAAAGACGTTCAAAACCTTTCACGCTGATTTCAGAAGCTTTTTCTATAAGAGCAACTTCTTCATTTGATTTTATAGGGCGTAATTCACGTGTAATTTTGGCCGCTCTGTAGTATTGATGTAATGGATATTTTTCTTTGCACCACTGAATCATTCGATCCTGACGAGTCGTCATTTCGGCGGTTACTCTTTTGATGTGTTCATTATGACCTAAATAAAAAGCATCGGCTTCAAAAGCAAAAAGTTGTAAAGTCTTTTCGAATTCATGAACCCATTTTATGTTTTTTATACCCGAAATTGCTGCGGCTTCTTCTTTGGTCAAAAAATCGCCATCCCAAAGTTTTGTGTGCTCGTTTACCTCTTTTATAAATAAAATAGTTCGATTTTCTTCTTTGTGCGCATCTGGACAAATAACCAAAATAGTTTCGTCCTGATCAATTCCCGACAGGTAAAATAAATCATTGTTTTGTGCAAATCCCATTACGTCATCTGCATTGTTAGGCATTACATCATTAGAAACCAAAACCGTAATGGTGTTTGGGTTCATTTTTTCAGAAAAACGTTTTCTGTTTTCGATGAATAAAGAAGGTGATATCGATTCGTATCTCATAAAATTACAATTGAAACATTTCTGTATTGACAGATGTGGTTTTTTCCGAAATAATCTCCGAAACCAGCTTTCCTGTTGCCGGTGCTAAACTTAATCCCATCATCGCGTGTCCTGTTGCCAAAGTTAAGTTTTTTATTTTTTTGTCTCGAGTAATTATCGGCATTCCTGATGGCGTGCAAGGTCTAAAACCAAACCAAGTTTCTTTTTCTTCCGGCATTTCGATTTTTAAATCAGGGTAAAAATCATTGATGCTGTTGACAATTCCCTGCACTCTGTTTTTGTTTATTTGAGTGTCATTTGTATGGGTTATTTCCATAGTACCGCCAAAACGAATATCGTTGTTCATAGGTGTAACAGCTACTTTTCCTTCGCATAAAATGGCAGGAATTGATGGTTTTTGTTTGGTATCTTGTAAAGTAAAACTATATCCTTTTCCGGGTAAAATTGAAATAGAGCGATGTAGTTTTTTTGCAATTTCTGGACTCCATGATCCTGTTGCTAAAACGACTTCATCTGTTTTAAAAGGTCCTATATCAGTAATTATTTCTGTAACAGAATTGTTTTTTATAACGAAATCTTCGACCAAAGTTCTATTGTAAATTTTTACATTTAATTTGTCTAATTCACCTTTTAGAAACCGCATGAATTTTTGCGGATAAAGATGTGCGTCACTTTTATAATGCACCCCGCCAATTACGTCTGTTCGAGTTCCTTTCTCAAGTTTTGTTACTTCATCTTTTGATAAAAAATCGACTTCTAATCCAAAGGAAGCGGCCAGTTCTCCTTCATGGATAATTTCCTCGCCTGTTCTTTCTGTTTTATAAAGCATTAAAAGACCTTTTTTCTCGTAAAAAAAGGAATCATTTTCTTTAGTAAAATCCTCGTACAATTCTTTGCTGAATAGTGATAAATTGCAAAGTGCCGGCATTGCTTTTTCGACATGCTGTTTATTGGCATGTTTATAAAATTGAAGTCCCCATTTTGCTAGATCACTGCTCAATCTTGGTTTTACATAAAACGGACTTTGGCTGTCAAACATCCATTTTATTCCCTGTGCGATCATTCCGGGCTGTGCCAATGGAATAATGTGCGAAGGAACAATCATTCCGGCATTGCCATACGAACAGCCGTCAGTCATGTCTGATTTGTCAAAAACAACTACTTCATAACCTTCTTTAGCGAGATAGTATGCAGAACACAGTCCTATTATTCCGCCGCCAATAATACTTACTTTTTTCATTAAAATTATGCATTTTAAAAAGCATTGGTAAGCGTAATTATGTGCTAAAACCAATGATTTTACTTGATATTAAATTAAATTGATCTGCTGGCTGTAATTTTCTTCAACGCATAGAAACATAGGCTTTTTTTGTATAATAAAAGAATATAAAAGAGAAATACATTTCTCTCACTAAGCTTACTTTGTGTATTTAAAATAAGTGAAACGCCTTTTTTGGGGATTAAGCATCTATGTTTCTATGTGTTAAATAATAGTATTAATAGGCAGAAAAAATTAGATTACTTGAAATCCAAATGCGTAAGGATCATCTTCTTCATCAATAATTATATTGTTGTAACCATATACTTTTGCCCATCCTTGAATACTTGGTACAATGGCTTTAATATCTCCAATAGAAGTTTCTTCTTCAACTCTTCCTATAAATTTACTGCCAATAAAACTTTCGTGAATAAAATCTTCGCCTTTTTTCAGTTTACCTTTCGCATGAAGCTGCGCCAATCTGGCTGAGGTTCCTGTTCCGCAAGGTGATCGATCGATTGCTTTGTCTCCATAGAAAACTGCATTTCGTCCAGATGATGAAGAATCTAACGGATCTCCTGTCCAAAGCATATGACTTACATCTCTAATAGTGCTGTTTTCTGGGTGAATAAACTTGTCAGGATATTTCTCGTTGATGCGTTTGCGAACTTCCTGACTGTATTGTACAATTTTTGCTGCCGTAAAATCTTGTATTCCCGAAAAATTAGTCTGCGGATCTACAATGGCATAATAATTTCCGCCATAAGCAACATCAAAAGTTATTTCGCCAAGTTCAGGACAATCAATAGTAAGTCCTTCGGCAGCGAGATATGATTTTACATTGGTTAAACGTACCCAATCTACTTTTTTTCCTGTTTGCTGATATTCAATTTGAACTAAACCAGCGGGCGCTTCCATTTTTATTTTACCTGGAATTTTTGGAGTAACTAATCCTTCTTCAACAGCAATTGTAATTGTTCCGATAGTTCCGTGGCCGCACATAGGCAAGCAGCCGGAAGTTTCGATAAACAAAATACCAAAATCATTATCAGGATTACTTGGCGGATAAAGTATACTGCCGCTCATCATATCATGACCTCGGGGTTCAAACATCAGTCCTTTGCGAATCCAGTCGTATTCTTTTAAAAAGTGCTGGCGTTTTTCGCTCATATTGTTGCCAATTAAATTTGGACCGCCGCCGGCAACCACTCTCACTGGATTACCACAGGTGTGTGCATCGACACAAAAAAAAGTTTTTCTTGGCATAAATTAAATAGGTTTGTTTGTTATTAAGTCATTAACAGTTCTATTGATATTTAATGGGTTTTTATTTTGAAGTGCTTCCGGAAGTAATTCATCCGGCCAATTTTGATAGCTAAAAGGACGTACCCATCTTTTTACAGCATGAATTCCTACAGCGGTAAATCTAGAATCTGACGATGCAGGGTAAGGACCTCCGTGCAGCATTGAAGCACATACTTCAACACCAGTTGGAACTCCGTTAAAAATTAAACGACCAACTCTGTTTTGTAAAGCACTTATAACAGTGTCGTAATTTGAAATTTCGGCAGATTCTGCAATTATAGTTCCAGTCAGCTGTCCGTCTAATTTATTAATAATTGCAGTAAGTTCTTCTAGATTTTCGCATTGAACAATAATAGAAAACGGACCAAAAACTTCATGACTTAATACTGTATTTTTTAAGAATGTTTTGCCGTCTACACTCAATACGGTTTGCTGTGCATAATTAGGTGCAGTTTCTTCCTTATATTCAGCAACAGTTGTAACTCCGTTTTGAGATCTGATTTTTTCTCTGCCTTTATTAAAATCAGCTTTAATCGACGGATGCAGCATACAAGAAGGCGCTATTTTTTCGATTTCGTCTGCTAATTCTTTTGAAAACTGATCTAAATTTTCTCCTTTTATTCCTAAAAGCAACCCTGGATTGGTACAAAATTGTCCCGTTCCCAGTGTGATTGAACCAGCATAAACGGCTGCCCATTTTTTACTGTTTTTTTCTAATGCTTCTGGTAAAATAACAACAGGATTAATGCTTCCCATTTCGGCAAAAACAGGTATTGGTTCTGGGCGTTGTGAAGCCAGATCAAATAAAGCGCGTCCTCCGTTTATACTTCCTGTAAATCCAACAGCTTTTACAAGCGGATGTTTTACTAAACTTGTACCAAGTGTTGTACCGCTGCCAATTAAATTAGAAAAAACACCTTCGGGCATTTGGTGTTTTTTAGCCGCTTTTATAACAGCAGAGGCAACCATTTCGCCGGTTGCAATATGCATCGAATGGCTTTTTACAATTACAGGACATCCTGCAGCTAAAGCTGATGCTGTATCACCTCCTGCGGTAGAAAATGCAAAAGGAAAATTACTAGATCCAAAAACAACAACTGGACCTAACGGAACCAGCATTTTGCGTAAATCTTCTTTCGGGAGCGGCGATCGATCTGGAATTGCAGTATCTATAGTCGCTTCAAGCCAGCTTCCTTCTAAAAGCATATTAGCAAAAGAACGTAATTGAAAAATAGTACGTCCTCTTTCAGATTCTGCTCTGCCTTTTAAAAAACCTGATTCGGTGCAGTATATTTCTAATAAAGCGTCGCCCAATTCCAGAATTTCGTCTGCAATTGAATTTAAAAAAGCAGCTTTTTTTGCCGCTGGATAATTTTTATAAATTTTAAAAGCATCATCAGCCAAAGCAACCGCCTGTTCGATTTCTTCAGGAGAAGCTTCTGTAAATGTCCAGGGATTTTCGATATTCCACTGCGGGTTTATGGTTTTATATGTTTTGGTTCCGCTCGCCAAAAGCTGGCTTCCCACATAATTTTTTCCTGTAATCATTTTTTTATATGTTAAGATTAAAGTTAAATCCAGATTTGTTAAAAATTACAGTGTTTTTGTGTGCTGGTTATTAATGTAATAACCAGCTCAAAAACAAACAAACTAAATCAACCAAATTAAACTTTTTGAGAAAAAAGATTAATTTTCTGTTTAATACAAGCTTATAATACTATAGACTTGTAATCTGGAAGTGTAGGTCTTGTGCGAAGGCTTTCGTTGATAATAGCCAACACTCTTTCTCTTTCAGCTCCGTGAAGCGGTAATCTTGGTGCACGAACATGTTCTGTTCCTAAACCTGTGGCAACTTCAGCCAGTTTTATATTTTGTACTAAAAGCGGATTAATATCTAATTCTAAAAGAGGTAAAAACCATCTGTAAATAGCCAAAGCTTCTTCGGCTCTTCCTGCTTTTGCCAGTTTGAAAATCGCTACAGTTTCTGCAGGGAAAGCATCCACTAAACCAGAAACCCATCCGTCAGACCCCATGAAGATACTTTCTAGTGCCAGCGTATCAACTCCTGATAAGATTTTTAATCTTCCGTTAAAACGGTTTATAATTCTAGTTACATTCGAGATGTCTCTTGTAGATTCTTTTACGGCTTGAATGTTGTCGAATTTTAAAATTTCTTCAAACATATCTAATGTTACTTCTATTTTATAATCTATAGGATTGTTATAAATCATGATAGGAAGTGAAGTGCTTTTTGCAATTTCAGAGAAATAAGTTACGGTTTCGTGACTTGCAGCATTATAACGCATAGGAGGAAGTAGCATTAAACCTTTTGCTCCATTTTTTTCTGCTTCATTAGCAGCAAGAATCGCGGCACGAGTAGTTTGCTCGGCTATATTCATAATTACCGGAACTTGCCCGTTAACGATATTGATTGTTTCTTGAATTAATTCTTTTTTTTCATCTTGTAATAAAGTGCTTGCCTCGCCAAGTGTACCTCCTAAAATTATTCCAGAAACACCTGCTTCGAGTTGAGCTTTAACATTTACTCCAAACATATTGAAGTCTAATTTGTCATCGGCAGTAAATTTTGTGGTTACTGCTGGCATAACGCCTTTCCATTGAATACTCATAATTACGATTTTAATTTTTTCAAAAATATTTATAAGTAGTAAATATGTGCTTAGGGAAGTTATCATAAAAAGATACTATATTATCCGGTTTAGTATTAATTTTTAAAATTATTACTTAATATGTGTACATTTTTTTATATTTATCACATGTAATTAAATTGATTATGAAAGTATTTCCATTTAAAATTCCAAAAACTAAAGAAGATTCGCTGATTTATCAAGAGGATATTGAGTTTGTTTTCTATGATAAATTGCATCAGCACGAAGAAATACAAATCAGCTACATTGAAAATGGCGAAGGAACCATTTTTGTAGGTGATACTATTTCACCCTATCAAAAAGGCGATGTGGTAGTTATAGGCAGTAATTTGCCTCACGTATTTAGAAGTGATGCCAATACAGAAGAGTTATCTGTGATGTTAACATTGTTTTTTACCGCCAACTCTTTTGGGAAGGATTTCTTTTCATTGCCCGCATTAAAAGAGATTCAACCGTTTTGGGAAGGCTGTAAAAATGGCTTTGTGGTTAATAATCCATCTAATAAAGTTATTAAATCCTTTAAAAAGATTAAATCGGTTAATGAATTTGATCGGTTTATGCTTTTTTTAGAAATAACAAAAAAGCTTTCGCAGGATAAAAAAACGCCGCTTTCGAGTTATATATATGATAAGAAAATCACGGACAATGAAGGCAAGAGAATGCAGACGGTTTTTGAATATGTAATGACTAATTTTCAAAAGAATATTACGCTCGACGAAATTGCTGCTTTATCGAATATGACCAAAAATGCGTTTTGTAAATATTTTAAAGTGCGGACAAATAAAACCTTTTTTCAGTTTTTGATCGAAATAAGAATTGAAAGAGCAGGGAAGCTGTTGTCGAAATCGCATGAGCTTTCGGTTCTGGAAGTTTCAGAATTGTGCGGCTTTAATAATATTTCGAATTTCAATAGAAAGTTTAAAGAAATCAAAGGAGTCTCTCCTTTAGTTTATCGGAAATCTCAAAGATTGAAGTGGAAACAAAAGGTATAAACGTTGGCTGTAATTTTCAAAAAAAATGTTTAAAACACATAGGAACATAGGTTTTATAGCTGGAAAAAGATGCGTAAAGAAATACATTTCTTTCGCATAAGGCAATATTATTAGGTGAAGAGATTTTAGATTGAAGATTAACGATTGCTGATTTCTATGTTACTTAATAATAAAACCGTTGATTCTATGTCATTTTGTAATTCTGAAATCAAAAATCGTTAGTCAAAAATCTTAAATCATTTTTAAATCATTCTTTAACTTAATAACATCGCACATAGGCATGCTTTGTGTATTTAAAACAAGTGAAAGGCCTTTAATGACAAAGAAATCTATGTTTCTATGTGTTAAAAACACATCAATGCGGGAATAAAACAATTGATCATATAAATGAAAAAAGCTCCTTAAACATAGTTGTTTAGGGAGCTTTTGAGTTTTGCGCGTTTTTATTATTGAGGCTGCTGCTGTGTTACACAGTGAATCATTCCTCCGTTTTTGTATAAATTTCGAACATCAATACCTACAACAGTTCTTCCTGGAAATAAGCCGGCAATAATGTTATTGGCAACAGCATCGTTTGGATCGTTATAGTTTGGAACTAATACTTTTCCGTTGGCAACATAAAAGTTTATGTAACAGCCTTTGTATCCTAGATTGGTGCCATTTGTAGTCACAACATCATTTTTTGATAATGGCAGAAATACTTTAGTGTAGGCTTGATTATTTTTGTTAGAAGCACTGTACAATACGTCTATGTCGTTTTGTGTTAAACCCCAGTTCAATAAATCATCATTATTCATGGTTACCATTTTATTACCTGGAACAAATTTAGCAATACCGTCAATATGCATATCTGTTACATCTTCTTTGCTGAATCCGCCTTCTAACCAGATGAATTTTGTTGCACCGTAATATTTTGTAAAATTAGCTTCGGCTTGAGCCTGCGTCATACCAGCATTTCGAGTTGATCTGTTCTTTTGGCTCAGGATAGAACTTTTTGTAGCCATCATTACACCATTGCCGTCTAATTCTACAGATCCGCCTTCGTTTACCATTGGTACATTTACCGCTTTTATACCAATTTCACCAGCGATAAATGATGGGACTTTATCACATTTTTTATAACCAAATTTTTCTCCCCAGCCATTAAATCCCCAATCTTGAAGCACTAATTGACCAGATTGGTCTTTTGCAAAAATAGGTCCGTTGTCTCTCACCCAAACGTCATTTGTTTGGTGTATTTTAAAATTTACGTTAGTTAATGGCACGCCGGCATTTGTCAGCAGAGTTTCAATTCTTGATTGTTCTGCAGCGTCATAAGCTATAATATGAACTTTTTCTGTTGATTGAAGGGCTTTTGTCATTGCCACCCATGTTGCATCTAAACTGTTTCTGTATGTTACACCATATTCATACTGATGCGGCCATTGCAGCCACGTGCCTTCGTGCGGTGCAGATTCTTCTGGCATTGTATAAAGAACATTAGTAACTGGTAAAGTGGGATCAGGATTTTGTGTTGATCCTTCTATTTCATTGCTGTCGCAAGCTGAAATTAAAATGGCAAAAGTCATTGATAAAATTGCTTTGTTGTACATTTTGATGTTTTAAATTATTGAATAAATGCGTTCAGGGTTCTAAAAATTACTCGACAAAGAGAATAATTTTTAAAACCCTGATAATTTTTTTTCTCCCAAATGAACTAGTTTGGGTACAGAAAGTTTATTTAACGCTTAATTTACCCAATTTTCTTACCTAATTTGGCAAGAAGTTCCTGTTTGTTTAATTTGCTGATGGGTATTTTATGAGTTCCAATAATGGCTAAATTTCCATCAATCAGCTCCACTTTACTTAAGTTGACAATAAAAGAGCGATGACAGCGGTAAAAAAGCTGTTTTGAAAGTTCTTCTTCCATCGCCGTAAGAGCAATTAAAGTAGTATATGTTTTTTTCTCGGTTACTATTTTTACATATTTATGAAGCCCTTCAATAAACAATATGTGGCTCAAAAGAATTTTGATATGCTGATGACTGGATTTTATAACTATCGATTGATCTATAACAGAGGCTTCAGCGTCATCTTTGCTTTCGTTTTCTAATTTTAATAATTCAAGTGCTTTGGCTGCAGCCTTATAGAAACGTTCAAAAGTTATGGGTTTTAGTAAATAATCTATAATGTTTAATTCGTAACCATCTAAAGCAAATTCAGAGTAAGCTGTTGTAAAAATTACTTTTGGCGGATTTTGAAGCGATTTCAAGAAATCGATTCCAGACAAATGCTGCATTTGAATGTCTAGAAACAGTAAATCGACTTTATTTGTTTTTAAATAATTGCCGGCCTCAAGTGCCGACGAGCATTCATACACAATTTCGAGCTCAGGAATATGCATTAAATGAGTGCGTATTAAAGTACGAGCTAAAGTTTCATCATCGACGATGGCGCATTTATATATTGTCTTTGTTTCCATAAAAACTTAAACTTACTTTAAAGATTGAATCGATGTCTTCGGCACTTAATTGGTAATTGTCTCCAAACAGATTTTTGAGCTGCGATTCTATATTTTTCAATCCAATACCTTGATTTTTTGATTTAGGCTGAAAAGAATTAACAACACTAAACTCAATTTTATTGTGGACAGCGGTAAGAATTATGTCGACAAAACCATTTTGATTTTCAATAATATCTCCATGTTTAAAAGCATTTTCTATTAGGGTGAGAAGCAATAAAGGAGGAACCTGCGGAACAGAGTTGTCGTTAGAAATGGTAAAGCTAATATTTTTCATTCCTGCAATTTCTCGGTATTCCTGAATTTGAAGGTATTTGTGAATTATTTCTATTTCTGACAGCAGAGATACGCTTTTCTTGTCGCCTTCATACAGAAAATAACGAAGTATATCAGCTAAACAAGCAAGCATTTTAGGAGCATTGTCACTTTTTATCAATGTTAGTGCATAAATGTTGTTAAGTGCATTAAAAAGAAAATGCGGACTGATTTGTGATTTTAACAGCATCATTTCAGTTTGCAGTTTTTCATTTTCTGCCTGCAGGCGAAGTTGTTTTTCTGTAAAATATTTATTGAAAAACCAAACAATATAAGAGATGAAAAGATAAAGGGAATGGTTTAGAAGGAATGAAATAAATGATTTTAGCAAATCATCGTCATACAAAACAACATTCAATCCAGTGCTGTAATAGATTAAAAAGCTAAGACTTAACAGCAGAATTAAAGCTGAGACATAAGCTGTTTTTCCTTTTTTGTTCAAAACAAAAGGCAGCAGAATGAATAGGTTAATGTAAAATTCAGAGCAAAAAGCAGCAACTTCAAATGAAGTATAAAGAATACTCTCTTTTAGATTGTAAAATGAAGCTATGTAATCAAATACATACAATGAGATAAACAACCAAAAAAGCAGATGGTAGTAAATTTTATTCATTTGGCTCTTAATTTTATGCAAAGTAATTAAATTATTAAAGAACATTAGGTAAAAGAGGATAATTTAAAGACTGCTTAATAAGTGTTAGATTTTTTTTGTACCAATATGAAATTATGGCATCCTGTTATAAAGTTAAAAATAACTTTTTTTTCATCGAACCTCCTTTGTTTGTTGATGTGATTAAAAAATTAAGATTTGATTACGGGAAACCGTAAAAAATTAACATTTCACCTTACTATGTTTGTGGGTGCAATATTACCTTTTATTTAAAATTTACCCCCAAATTGAAGATGAAAAAACTTTACTTACCATTATTTATTCTATTACCGTTTTTAATTTATTCTCAAGATATTCTTTGGGAAAAGTCTTATGGCGGTATTCATGCAGACTACCTTTTTGATGCCCAGCCCACAGCCGATTATGGATTTATTCTGGCAGGAAGTTCTCTATCTAATAAAACCGGAAATAAAACTGAAAATAATCATGGAGATTTAGATTATTGGATTTGGAAAATGACGGAAAAAGGAGAACTGGACTGGCAGAAGAGTATAGGCGGAAATGGTTTCGACCTGCTTCAAAGTATAAAAGGCACTAAGGATGGTGGTTTTATACTTGCAGGAACTTCAAGCTCTGGAAATAGTTTTGAGAAAAAGGAAGACTGTAAAGGACTTACTGATTTCTGGGTTATAAAACTCGACGCATCAGGTAACGAACAATGGCAGCGTACTATTGGCGGCGATGGCCAGGACGAATTATTATGTGCTTTTCAAACCAAAGATGGAGGCTATGTATTAGGAGGTTCTTCCAGCTCAAGTCCATCTTCAATTACGAACGTAAAAGCAGAAGGAAAAACAGCTGAATCTTCAACCATAGATTTATATGGAAAATCCGAAAAAAGCCGTGGTAATATGGATTACTGGATTGTAAAATTGGATAAACTGGGAGTAATAGAATGGCAGAAAACTTATGGAGGCCGTTATGCTGACTTGTTAAGAAGTATGGAGCAAACAACAGATAACGGATATATTCTGGCAGGATATTCAAATTCGCCGTTGTCCGGAGATAAAACAGACGGTAACAAAGGAGTAGGCGATTATTGGATTGTAAAAATTGATGATATAGGCACGATTCAATGGCAGAAAACCTATGGAGCAGATGGAGACGATCAGCCATATGTCATTCACCAAACAATTGAAGGAGGTTATATTGTTGGAGGTAATTCTAATAGTAAAAATGCTTTAACCTCTCTTGGGGGTATTGTTGCTAATGGAACCGATTTTTGGGTTTTAAAGCTGGACTCAGAAGGAGGAGTTATTTGGAGTAAAACCTATGATTTTGGAAAAGTAGATATTCTAACTTCCCTTGTCGAGAATAAAGATCATACGTATTTGATAGGAGGTTATGCAAAAGCTGAAAGCAGACAGTCAACTGTTGGTCAAGTGGCAAAAATGGCTGGTATTGGTAAAGATAAAGAAGGAATTAATGATTACATCGCATTGAAGATTGATGAGAATGGAGAAGAATTTTGGAATAAAACGGTTGGAAGCAGCGGAGAAGATATATTAAGAAAACTTATTGAAACCAGAGATGGAGGCTATTTAATGGCTGGGACTTCAAATTCAAATTCATCTATGGATAAAAATTCAAATATTGGAGGCAACGATTTTTGGGTAGTAAAACTTAAAGATAAAGCCAAAGTCGAGAAAGTAAAAGCCAGTATTGAAGCCATTCCTAATCCGGCAGTTACCTATACAAATGTGATTATTGGTTACGATTTTAATGATGGCACCGCTTCTGTTATTGATATTTTAGGAAGAGTTTTACAAAACTTCAAGATTAGCAGCAGGACAGTCCCTGTAGACCTAAGTCATTATGCAGAAGGAATCTATATTATAAAGATTCAAACTGATGTTAAAACGGAGTCGGTAAAGGTTATTAAAACTGTTAGATAAAAAATACAATGAAAAATATTATTATAGTCTTATTCGTTTTAGTTTCTAAAACACTATTTTCCCAAGTGGGAGATGTAAATAAAATTATTCCTTTGTCTCCAAATGCAGCAGCTTTTGCAAAATATGGAGAAATTCCAGTAAGTAACTTTACTGGAACAGCCAATGTTTCAATTCCAATTTATACTATTCAAACCAAAGAATTTAACCTTCCTTTAGCGTTAAGTTACCATACTGGTGGAAATAGAGTTGAAGATGTTGCTTCTTGGGTTGGTTTAGGCTGGTCTATGGGGACAATACCGATGATTTCCCGTTCCGTAAAAGGCATACCTGATGAAGTAACAGGTGGTTTTATGAGTAAATTTCTGGGATATACTGTTCAAGAATTATATTTTTTACCGGAAGAAGATCAAAAAAGAATAAATTTTTTGAATGCATTAAAAGAGGGAACTGCAGATTCTGAACCTGATGTTTTTAATTTTAATATACTGGGAAAAAGCGGGAAATTTATTTATGATCAGCAAAATAACAAATTTGTTACACTAGAAGAGTCGCAGGTTAAGATTTCATATGACAATGGTTCTTTTAAGTTAGTTACTGAAGAAGGGGTGGAATATTTATTTTCTGAGCGAGAAGTAACTTTTTCCAATGGAGAAGATACAACAGCAGGGTGGTCTGTTTCAAGAATTTCGTCGCCAAATAAAAATGAGAACATTTTGTTTGATTATGATTTAGAGGTGCAGACATTAAAAACATTAACACCACGAACTAAATTAATTTTTGCAGGAGGACTTCCAGGTGATACAGGGGTTCTCACTTCTGGACCAATAACAACAATTAGTACAGTTCATGCCAATCTAATAAAAAAAATATCTTTTAGTGGCGGTACTGTTGAGTTTACCAGAGATACAAACGAACGTTTGGACTTGCAGGGCGGCTATAGTTTAAAGGCTATAAAAGTCAAAACTCTTAACGGACAAGAGGTCTTTAAGTATGATTTTGAATACAAATTTATCAATGGAACGAATTGTTATTCTAATGAAACCTATACTAATAAATGGATGCTTCTTGAAAAATTTAAAAATACATCTTCTGTACAAACGCCAATAGAGCATTCTTTTTTATATGATGAATCATCAATCCCGCCATGCAGGAATAGTCAAGCGCAGGACTATTGGGGGTATTACAACGGAGCCAATGATAATTTAAATTTAATTCCAACTGTATTTTATAAATCACAAGTAATTGATGGTGCAAATAGATTTGTAAATCCTGATAAAACGCAATTTGCAATTTTAAAAAAGATAGTCTATCCAACTGGGGGGTATACTGAATTTGATTTTGAAAATAACAGATCAAATTCTACCAAGCTGCCAGAAGTTTATCTTGATGAGAGTTCTAGTATAGATGAAAGTTCTACAACAGGACTCGAAAGTTACTATGAAACAACTTTTACCATAAATAACCCTCCTGATGCTTTTTTAAACGGAGGAAATTCTCTAGGAGGATCGTACGCAGATTTAGCAATGGGATGTGACGGTTATGAATTAAAAGAAGGAATTGCAGATGCGAATGTTAACTTTCGTTTAATAAGAGAGGATGCTTCAAATTATCCAATTAGTTCTTTTTATATTTCTAGAAGCAGTGCGACATATTATCTGCAAAACGGAAACTATAGATTGGTAGCTTCGATTAATCCTCCTCCTGGAGAAGATTTGACTGTGAAAGGTTTTTTTGTGATGGTAAATTGGAAAAAGAAAAACCCTAATACAACTCCAGAAAATACGGATAGATATATTGGGGGGTTAAGAGTTAAAGAAATCAGAAGTTATGCAGATCCGCTTTCTTTACCAATAGTAAAAAGATATAAATACACAGAGGGATATGACTCCCAAATAAGTTCAGGAAAAGTATTTAGTGAGCCAAATTTTGTTTTTGAAGATGATGTTTTATTAGGTGATGGTGATTGTCAAGGTGGTATTTGCGCTGGGCTTTATCATCGACTTAAATCTTATAGTAATGTGCAGCAAATAAGTTATTCAGGCTCCACATTAGGATATGAAACGGTAATAGAAGAATCTAATGATCCTGCCAAAACAGGAGTTACAATTTACAAATATACCCATTCAATGGATAATGTAATTAAGAGATTCCCGTATCCGCCTCCAATCAGTATGGAGTTGTACAGAGGTCAGCCTAAAGAAATTACACACTATAAAAAAAATGGCATACAATTAATTCCTGTCGAGAAGAAGGAGTTTGTATATAATGCAGAGATAAGCAATGCTCAGAGAAGTCTTTTCGAAAATATGTTTGCTTTTAAGATAGGTAAATTTGGATATTTTGCAGCAGATTATGATTTTACAAATGCCTTTGCTATAGGATCATATGAAATTAGTACAAGTATTGATTTATTAGCGTCAGAAAAAACAACGACCTATTTTGATAGTGGGAATGTAAGTACCACAAAAACGTATAACTATGGAGGAACTAATCATATTCAGTTGACCTCACAGAGTTCAATAAATTCTAGTCAAGAAAATCAAGAAGTAAAATATTATTACCCTCAAGACCCAGAAATGTCTTCTCAGCCATTTGTAAATGAGTTTATTGCTGGTAATAGATTGGCTTTGGTATTAGATACAAAAACGCTCAAGTCTGGTGCAAAATTATCGGAGCAATTAACGGTTTATGATAAAAGTACAGCAACTAGTAATTTGTTATTGCCAAGTAAGGTCTATGAAAACAAAGGCGACGCTGCTATAAATTTAAATTCTGATGGAAAAATTATCTATGATCTTTATGATGAAAAAGGAAATATTTTACAATATACACTAGAAAACGGAATGCCGGTCTCAATAATTTGGGGTTATCATAAGACACAGCCAATTGCAAAGATTGAAAATGTACTATATTCTAGTATTTCTTCCCAAACTATATCAAATCTTCAAACGCTTTCGAATGTTGATAATGATAATTGTATGTCAGACAATTGTACAGAACAAGTATTAAGAAATGCGCTGAATCAATTTCGAATAGCATTGCAAGATGCTTTTGTATCAACTTATACCTATGATCCATTGGTTGGAGTAACAAGTATTACCGATGTGAAAGGAATGACTTCTTATTTTGAATATGATTCTTTTGGCAGGCTGAAATTTGTAAAAGATAAAGACTTAAATGTACTTCAAAAATATTGTTACAATTATAAAGGCCAGCAGACAGACTGCAGTGATAATTCTTCAACAAGTGTCTTACTGTATAAGAGTATTGCGAGAAGCGGTTCATTTACAAGAGCCAATTGCGGAGCAGGCGGAATTGCTTCTAGTGTAGTGTATAACCAGCCGGCTGGTGCTGTTATTTCAACAATTTCTCAAGCTGATGCTGACTCTCGTGGATTTGATAAGTTTAATATTGATGGTTTAACAAATGCAAATGCAAATGGAGAATGTACATTCAGTAACATTGCCAAAAGTGGTTCGTTTATAAAAAATAATTGCGCTGCTGGAGGGATTGGTTCGGCAGTTGTATACTCAGTACCTGCAGGCAGACATTCATCGACAATTTCACAAGCTGCTGCTGATGCAATAGCTCAAGATGATGTCAACAATAACGGTCAGGTTTATGCCAACACAAATGGGGAATGTACGTTTAGTAATATTGCTAAAAGCGGGACATTTACAAAAAATAATTGTGCTGTGGGAGGAATTGGCTCTAATGTGGTCTACACAGTTCCTGCCGGTAAGCATTCATCAACGAGTTCACAAGCGGCTGCAGATGCATTGGCTCAAGATGATGTCAACAATAATGGTCAGGCTTATGCCAACACAAATGGGGAATGTACGTTCAGTAATATTGCTAAAAGCGGGACATTTACAAGAAATAATTGTGCTGTGGGAGGAATTGGTTCGAATGTGGTCTACACAGTTCCTGCGGGCAGATATTCATCAACAAGTTCGCAAGCGGCTGCAGATGTATTAGCTCAAGATGATATTAACAATAATGGGCAGGCTTATGCCAATACAAATGGTTCATGTATATTTAGTAACATTGCAAAGAGTGGATTATTTACTCGAAATAATTGTTCGCCTGGCGGCAGTCCTGCAAGTGTTTGGTATACGGTTCCCGCAGGAAGATATAGTTCTACAGACTCTCAGGCTGCTGCAGATGCATTAGCCCAAGATGATGTTAACAATAATGGACAGGCTTATGCCAATGTAAATGGTTCATGTACATTTAGTAATATTGTGAAAAGTGGATTGTTTACTAGGAATAATTGTCCATCTGGAGGAAGTCCATCAAGTGTTTGGTATACAGTTCCAGCAGGAAGATACAGTTCTACAGATTCTCAGGCTGCTGCAGATGCATTAGCCCAAGATGATGTTAACAATAATGGACAGGTTTATGCCAATACCAATGGTTCATGTACATTTAGTAACATTGCGAAAAGTGGATTATTTACTCGAAATAATTGTTCACCTGGCGGAAGTCCTGCAAGTGTTTGGTATACGGTTCCCGCAGGAAGATATAGTTCTATAGACTCTCAAGCGGCGGCTGATGCATTAGCTCAAGATGATGTTAACAATAATGGTCAGGCATTTGCAAATAATGATGTCAATGCAAAATGTACTTTTTGGAATTCCGTACAAAGCAGGCTAATTACAAGAAACAATTGCGAACCTGGAGGTACACCAGCTAGTACTTGGTATACTGTTCCGGCATTGAGATATTCTTCGGAAGTGTCTCAGGCAGATGCAGATGCTAAAGCACAGGCAGAAATTAATGCCAATGGTCAGGCATTTGCAAATAATGATGCCAATGCAAAATGTACTTTTTGGAATACCGTACAAAGTAGGCTAATTACAAGAAACAATTGCGAACCTGGAGGTACACCGGCTAGTGCTTGGTATACTGTTCCCGCATCAAGATATTCTTCTGAAGTATCTCAGGCAGATGCAGATGCTAAAGCACAGGCAGAAATTAAT